>JADYYU010000170.1 GCA_020853515.1 Chitinophagaceae bacterium
ACCTGATGCGACAAGGTAGAAGGAGTAAAAATGTTGTATTCGTACATCGAGGCCCCGTCTCCTTTATGGCCGGCATACATTACCTGATGAGAGAGGGTAGAAGGCGTGAAATTGTTCAGTTCGATGCTGGCATGGCCGTCTGCTTTGCCCCCATAGTACCATGGTGTGGCCTGTCCCTGACTTTGCAGCACTGTAAGCATCAGCATGAACGATATGATATAATATTTCATGATATTTGTTTTTGAAATGATTGTAATGATGACTAGCGCACGCCTCTTACTCCCGCATGTATGGAAGTTGTGTTTAACATAGATGCCCCACATGGCACTGACTGCCTGTTTGAAGTCTGGGTATAGACATTATAACCCGCTACCTCCCACCAACTACCACCGCGCATACCCCAGTAGGTGTCAGCAGCATAATTAGACCAGTTTGGATGATTGCCGTTTCCGTTATTAGGTCCTGCTACCTGGTTGATATTGCCGTCGCCTAACGATGTCATCGTCAGAGGATTGCTGGTTGCGTTTACACCCACTACGATTTCCCATACATTACCAGCCAGATCCATATTACCGTAAAAACCGGCACCTGAAGAGGATCTACCTGTTGCATTTTGTGCAAACTGACCCACTCTCAAAGGATAATAACTAGGCGCATTAGCACCATAAGATACACAACGACCGTTCACCACAGGCGCATCAACTCTTTCGGTATCAGTACCAGGAAAACTGGAAGCTGCAGCATTATAGTTAATAAAATCAATCGTTCCCCATGGATATTCGCCTACTACCCGTGGATTCGCCTGACCGTTAAATTTAGTTCCACGGCAAAGTTTTTCGTATTCCATTTCTGTCATGGGACGTAAACCGGTCCAGTCTAAAAATGAAATGGCTCTGCGCACTGTAAACATCGCACACGGATTATTTTGTGCATCGGTTGGGTCATTAAAGATCAGATTGGAATTAAAATCACAACCATACACAGCAGGTGTGACATTATTTACGCCTGCTGTCTGAATTCTTACAATGTATGAACTGGTATAGTTGCCGGGATTAAATGCTTTTGTGCCAGGTGCGGAATTAGGAGCTACGTCTGTCAGATTTTGCTGCTGATCATAGGTCAGGCTATTTAAAAAATCAGCCATTTGTTCGTTGGTTGTTTCGTACTTGGCGGCATAAATAGCTGCATATCCGGTCGGATAGGTGTTGGCCAGAGAAGGACTGCCTACAAACAAGCCATTAGCCGGGATGGTTGCATTTGTTACATTATAATTTGAAAATCGGTTGCCTCCGGTGGTGCTGTCGTTTACGGCGAATGTACCGGTATTGGTTCTTACCATTTCAATACCAAAGGCCTTGAAATTTAAATTGCCTGCAGGTAAAGCCTGCATCGCGAGGGTCGCCGTTCCCGAAACTGTGCCGAATCCCGCACTGCTGCGTCGTATAAATACTCCCACGCCGTCAGATACAGCGTCAACCTGTAAAACGCCACCGGTGATGCTGTGATTGGCTGCATTGGTACTTACAAGCTGGTGAAGCCATAAGTTGTTAGCGTCACTTTGTACTTTGATAAAAACCCATGCCGCATCCCAGTTATTGGGATAGTTGAGATCAATATTACTCATAGAGTTCCATGAGTTTTCCCATGAAATATCAAATGTGATGTTGTTACCACTGGTGGTCACATTTGAAATTTGAATGTTGTTTGCATGCATCACCTGAAAGGATGCCAGCATGCTTGCCAGAAAGAAGATAATTTTTTTCATGTCTTATTTTTTTTTAAGTTTAAGACAAAAGTACCTTCCGCTGATCTGCTATCTATACCCTGTTAATGGTATATTTATAAAAGCAAGTAAAATAAAAAAGGGGGCGTTTAGTTGTTATACACCTTAACAACACATACATAAGGTTGTATTTTTTTTACCTGAACGGCACGGGTTTCGGCTTTGATACTGGTACTGTAAATTTCCTTGTCTGAAAAATCTTTTGGTAATTTTTTAAACAGGTTCAGCAGTGATTTCGATTTAATGGCATAAGTAATCCCTTCTGATTCAGATTGCTTGCTTGAAATTACGCCGATAATGTTTCCGGTTTCATCAATGATGGGTGATCCGCTCACGCCTGATACGGAAGGCAATTCAAGCTGATAACGTGAACTGTCGCCTTCAAAGCCGGTAATCGAACTGATATAGCCTTCATTGTACACGATATCAGATTTCGGATATCCTAAAGAATACACCCGCTGGGCAATATTCGGATTTGCTTTTCGGACTGAGTAAGGAATTTTGTCGCCAAATGTAAAGTCGTCTTCTGCAATTTTCAACACAGCCAGGTCATTGGATGTGTCGGTAGCGGCTACTTCGCACTGATGACCGACATTATCTTGTGTAAAAACAAATATTTTTTTAAAGCCGTCGATCAGATGGAGGCTGGTTACGAGATAACCATTTTTGCTGATAGCAAAGCTGGTGCCGGTATATTTTGCGGCTTCATCAGGAACATGCGATTTTTCATTTTTAACTTTCTCCGCTTCTTTTTCAAAATTGGTTTGCTTGTTTTTAATGGTGTTGAGCTCTTTTCTTAAGTTTTCAACCACCGTTTTGGTATCTTTTTTATATACCGACCTGGCGGCCATAAAAGTCAGGGTAGAAGCGATAAAAGCTACGCTGGCAGCTACCGAAGCTGTTTTCCAATACCGGTTCACATGTAGTTTGAGCTGATTTAAAATAATATCTGTCTGGCTGCGTGAGCCGGCGTGTATTTGATTCAGCGAGGAATGAATAAAATCTGAACTTTGCTGATGATCAAAGGTTGCAAGCAGAATATGATACTCCTCTACAGCATGCTTGAGCGACAAATTCCTGGCTATTTCCTGTTCAAAGTATTGTTTCTCTTTGTCATCCATCAGATCGAGACAGTACTTTTCGATCTGTTCGTACATATTATCAGAAGATTCTTTC
Organism: Chitinophagaceae bacterium; assembly: GCA_020853515.1. Taxonomy (GTDB): domain Bacteria; phylum Bacteroidota; class Bacteroidia; order Chitinophagales; family Chitinophagaceae; genus OLB11. Next base: position 2,960 of record JADYYU010000170.1, read on the forward strand.
ATTGCTGTTTATTTTTTTTTGCTCACTAAAAAACAACTTCCGGATACGGTTCAGACATTTATATTTTTGAGTTTTTGCCGTTTCTGTATTGGTATATCCAAATTTTTCAGCAATGTCGGTCATGCTTTGGTTGTGCAGGTAAAAGGCATTGAGTACACTTTTG
>JADYYU010000171.1 GCA_020853515.1 Chitinophagaceae bacterium
AGCACCACTGGCCCACCTCGTAAATATTTCACCATGAGCGAAACCGGCAAGGAATTTTACCTGTCATTGCAAAAAACATGGATTGAAATTTCAACTGCCGTTGAGCATATCACCAAGGCCCGTGATTTAATTTAAGCAGCATGTCCCAAATCTAATGACAACCCACAATACCATTCATTAATAAGCTCTCCAAACCTTAAACATAAAAAACAAAACAATGGAAAAAATTATTCAAATAGCCTATCAGGGCCGCAACTTTAGTATTGAAGAATCTGCTTACCAGCTTTTTCAGCAATATGAAAATGAGCTGCGTACCTATTTTAGCAAAGAAGAAGCCGGTGAGGAGATCTTTGCAGACCTTCAATACAGGATGGCTGAAATTCTGGAGCAAAAAAGTATGACCAATACCCTGCATACCTGGGATATAGAAGAACTGATCGAAACGATTGGCCGGCCTTCAGATTTTGGCTCAAATGAAGACCCCAAAGAACAAAAGGCCAATCCTTTTTCAGAAATTAAAAAGAAGCTATTCCGCGATAAGAAAGACAAGATCATTGCAGGCGTGTGCAGCGGTATTGCCAACTATTTCTCCATTGATCCTATCGTGGTGCGTCTGATTTTTATCTTATTTACCATCTTTAATATTGTAACCCTATTATCATTCAATGTTGGTATACTCGCTTACGTCATTTTCTGGATTATTTTGCAGCCGGCCATCCTGAAACCTAATGTACAGAAGAAACTGTTCAGAAATCCAAAAGACAAAATTCTCGGCGGTGTTTGCAGCGGTATTGCACAGTTTTTCAATATCGAAACCTGGATAGTTAGGCTCATCTTTTTAAGTCCTCTTTTACTGGGATTTCTTTCCAGTACTTCAAATTTCAGCTTCGTCAATATTGAGCTCGTTAGTCATTCATTTTACAGCCTGTCGCTGCTCAGCTATTTTTTATTGTGGTTTATCATTCCACTTGCAAAAGTAACCACCGATTTTATGCTGCTCAAAGGCGAACCAATCAATATCAACACCATTCAAAATACAACCACTATGCAAGATGTAACCAGCAAGAGTCAAAACGGGCTCAACAAATTTTTTAAGATCATTGCCTATTTCATAATGGGTATGATCGGACTGTTTATGATACCCACCGCCATCGGTATTCTCATTGCGGTATTCTACTCCTATAATATTGCCGATATTGTATTGTTTACCGATGCCAATAAAATTCTGGCCCTCTTATCGGTCCTGCTTTTCATTGCTTTGCCGCTCATTGGCCTGATTATCTGGATCATACGCAAAATTCTGGGCTACAAATCCAACAAGCCCCTGCGTGCAGTGTTTATAGGCTTGCATATTTTAGGTTGGGTTTCAATTATGCTGCTGGCTGTTTCAATGGCAAAACAAAATAACACCTATACCACCATCAGCGAAAAAATTGTGTTACCTGCTAACATAGACACCTTACTGATACAATCGACTGATACCAGCAGCCTCTATAACGAAACCATATTTTTTGATATGAATGAAATCGATTTTTTGATGGAACGTGCCCGCGATCAAAATTTCATCAAATCTGTAGATATCGATTACGAAGAGACTAATGATTCGTCGATTTACATTGAAATTGAAAAATCGGCCACCGGCGAAAACAGAGGTTTTGCACATCAGCACGCTAACGATGCCGAATTTGCTTATCAGTCAGACAGCAATATTTTAAAACTGCCGGCACATGTAGCTGTAAGTAACAAACGGCCATATTATATGCAAAACGTACATGTAACTGTGTATGTTCCCAAAGGAAAGACCGTCATTACTTCAAAGAAATATATCAGGCAGATCAACCGGAGTTTTCACTCTTCACGCCGCGGAGTTTATATCAGCCACCATGGCCGCGATGTAGATGAAGATTACATTTTTACAAACAAATCTGACCGGCATGAAACTAAAGAAGAGGACGAAGATGAACTGGAGCAGGCGCGTGAAAAACAGCGGGAAGCCGAACGTGAAAATCAGGAAACTATCCGTGAAAAAGAACGTGAATTACGAGAAGCAAAAGAAAAACTGGAAGCAGACAAGCGTGAACACCAGCAGGAAATTGAAGACCTGAAAAAAGTAAAATCTCAATAAGAATGTAGTTTTTTAATGTTTGAGTTCTGTACTCACAGGAAGAGGTTTGCCATCGGGCAGACCTTTTTTTTATATAATTTTTTGCCGATCAGCATCTGTCAACCTGCTTGATCTGCTCTCCCCGATTTCGTGTTTCTAAACTGCTGTCACCGGTTAAAACAGCGTGTCATTCAAGGCTATTGCATCATTATTTATTTCGCATCGGTAATAGTCGTTTATTTAATAACATTCTCTATTTTTGCACTTCAAAAAAATAAACAAGCAGAATTAGTATGGCAGCAGATAAAATATTAGTGATCGGGGCATGCGGACAAATTGGTGTTGAACTGACCGCAGCACTCAGAGTGATCTTTGGAAATGAGCAGGTAGTTGCCAGTGATCTGCGCGATGAACACCCCTTACTGAAAGGTACAGGCCCGTATGTGAGCTGTGACGTGATGAATAAGGAACGCTTACTCGCTATTATTAAAGAATATCAGATCAC
>JADYYU010000172.1 GCA_020853515.1 Chitinophagaceae bacterium
AGTGCTTTGTACTGCACATCTTCCGGTAATGAGGTCGAAAATCCATTCAGGTATATTTCAACGGTATTCCATCCTTCGGGTTCAACAAATAGTTGATGACGGTCTCTGTCGGCAAATCGGTTGATCTTATCTTCAATACTTGGACAATAACGAGGGCCTGTGCCTTCGATTCTTCCCTGAAACATGGGTGATTTTTCGAATCCCGTCTTCAGCATGTCGTGTACTTTATCGTCCGTGTACGTTACCCAACAGCATCTTTGAGATTTGTGATTGGATTGTTTAGAACCTGGAGACAGTTCATCGTCAACTGCTAACTGCTTACTTTTGACTGCAAAGGGATGCTGATTGCCCAGATAAGAGAAGCCTACAACATCGTCATCGCCATTTTGTATTTCCATTTTGCTGTAATCAAGACTTCTGCCGTCCAGTCTGGGAGGCGTGCCGGTCTTTAAACGATCGCTTTCAAATCCTAATTCAAGGAGTTGTTCTGTAATACCCGTGGCTTTGTTCTCCCCCATCCGGCCACCGCCAAAATTCTTTTCACCGATGTGGATGACTCCGTTCAGAAATGTTCCGTTAGTGAGTACCACTGATTTCCCCCTGATCTCAATGCCTAAATTTGTTTTTACGCCTTCAATTGTTCCACGTGAAACAATGAGTCCGCAGACTGAGTCCTGCCAGATATCCAGGTTGTCTGTATTCTCTAACATTTCCCGCCAGGTGGCGGCAAAAAGGTGACGGTCGTTTTGGGTTCGGGGACTCCACATCGCAGGGCCCTTGCTTTTATTGAGCATGCGAAACTGTATCATACTTTTGTCTGATACGATACCGCTATAACCTCCCAGGGCGTCAATTTCCCGCACAATCTGACCTTTGGCAATACCACCCATAGCAGGATTGCAGCTCATTTGTGCGATCGTTTGCATATTCATAGTGATCAGCAACGTTTTAGAACCCAGATTGGCCGCAGCCGCAGCCGCCTCACATCCGGCATGGCCGGCACCCACAACAATGACATCGTATAAAGGAAACATCTGATTAATTTGAAAATGAGGTAATTTGAAGATTCGAAAATGAGGTGCAAAGGTAAGGATAAAGTGCCTAATCAACAGCAGTTTTAAATTTACTGAAGAGGATTTAACTCAGCTAAACTCTCTTTATATTTACCGCATGAAACAGCTTTTGTTACTGCTCCTTTTTGTCAGCAATTTCGCCCTTGCTGATGATGGTTTAAGGCAATGCGGCAATCATGCTGCCCGGTCCTGGTGGGATGTGCAACAGTATGATCTCACCGTTGATTTTAAAGATCTCAAAGGAAAAATTGCAGGTCGCTGTTCTATTATTTCCAAAGTTGTAAGCACACCCACAGATACATTACAACTTGATCTGGATGAACATCTTTTTATCAGTGAGATCAGTATGGATGCCAAAAAACTCCGGTTCACAAGACAGGGCTCGGTTTGCCTCGTTTTTTACAGTTTTTCTGACCTCCTGCTAAAAAATGAAACTTTTGAAATTCAGGTGTACTACGAAGGACAACCTCCCATTGCAAAGAACCCACCCTGGGAAGGAGGCTTTATCCTGAAAAAAGATGCAAAGAAGCGTCCCTGGATGTCTGTCGCCTGCCAAACCGAAGGCGCCTCGATCTGGTTTCCCTGCAAAAATTATCAGGGTGATGAAGCGAAACAAGTTATTGAACGTTACATTGTACCTGACAATGTAATAGCAATTGGAAACGGACGCCTAACAGAACAAGGCCTGGCCACATTCGAAAGGAAAAAAACAAAGGTCTACACCTGGGTCACAAAAAATCCGGTCAATACCTATAACATTGCCTTCTATATCGGTCATTACTCACATTGGACCGACACGCTCAAAGGAAAAAAAGGCAACCTGACGATGGACTATTATACGCTCACACAAAAACAGTCAAGGGCCAAAGCACATTTTCAGCAAACAAAAACAATGATGACTTGCTTTGAAGAAAAATTGGGTCCTTACCCTTTCTATGAAGACGGCTATAAGTTGGTCGAAGCGCCCTTTCTGGGGATGGAGCATCAAAGCGCAATCGCTTATGGTAACGGATATCAAATGGGCTATGAGGGTTATGATATCAGCGAATCAGGCGTTGGTCTCCTTTTTGACTATATTATTATTCATGAATCAGCACATGAGTGGTTTGGTAATAGTATTTCGGCAGCAGACAAGGCTGATAACTGGATACATGAAGGATTTGCCAGTTACGCGGAAACAATTTACATTGAATGCATGTTTGGTAAAGAAAAAGCCTTCAGGTACCAACTGGGTAAAAAGCGGCAAATCAACAATTCCAACATCTTGCAAGGACCCTATAATAGTTGCGACAGCAGCATCAATGATCAGTATTTTAAAGCTGCCCAGGTGGTGCATATGCTGCGGATCCTATTCAATAATGACCCTCTGTTCTGGTCAATTCTCCGTGCAGTCAATACACACTTTTATCATCAACTGACCGATAGCCGGGTATTTGAACAATATATCACGCAATTGGCAGGACTGGACCTAACAAAATTCTTTGACCAATATGTCAGAAATAAAGAAATACCTGTACTGGAGCTGCGTAACAATGCCGCCGGATACCTTGAGTACCGCTATACCAACTGCATACAGGGTTTTGAAATGCCGCTCGATGTACAGATAAATGCCCAGCCTTACCGGATTTATCCGGGTACAGACTGGAGAATTGGAAGCGAAAAATTAGACTGCAATATTGTACAGGAAAGCAGTGACTTTCTCATTAAAATAGTTCATACTCATGCTGAATAAAATTTTATTATTTCATCTGTTCAATGGCATGCAGGGTTTCTGACATCATATCAGCATTGATACCAAGGTGGGTTACAAACCTCACCTGCTGCAGCGCAATAGGCATCCCAAGTATATTCCTCGTTCTTAAAAAATCAGTAAACTGAACAGCAGAAAAATCACTGACTATCTCACCAATCACGATATTCGTTTCGACCGGTAAAACCGCAGCAATATATTTGTTTTTATTTAATGTATCAGCTAATTGCTGTGCATGATCGTGATCAAATTGTAAGCGCCCCACATGATGATCGATCGAATAAATTCCCGCAGCCGCCAAGTAACCCGCCTGTCGCATACCGCCACCAAAGATCTTCCTCATCCTTCTGGCTTTTTTGATAAAATCACTTTTGCCCAACAAAACACTTCCAACTGGGGTACCAAGACCTTTACTCAGGCATACAGAAATACTGTCGAATAACTGTCCGTATTGCAAAGGTGTCTGCTTCTTCGCAATCATGGCATTCCACAAACGGGCACCATCAAGATGAAAATTTAAACCCTGATTTGTACATAACTCCCTGATTTTCAATAGTTCCGCCCAATCATAGCAGCTTCCTCCGCCCCTATTCGCAGTATTTTCAAGCGAAACCAATGTAGTAGGTGGTTTATGAATATCAAGCGCATTTATGGCATACAGCACCTGATCCGCTGTAATCCGACCACGATCACCCGCTATGGCCTGTACCTGACAGCCACTGTTGAAAGCGATGCCCCCTCCTTCATAAATGTACACATGACTTGTTTTTTCGCAAATTACTTCATCACCCGGCTGGGTATGGCATTTAATAGCAATCTGATTAGTCATGGTGCCGCTCGGGCAAAACAAGGCCGCTTCCATTCCAAACAAATGGGCGGTTTTCTCCTCCAGTGCATTCACTGTAGGGTCTTCACCAAATACATCATCTCCTACTTCTGCCTGCAACATAGCTTCAAGCATAGCGGGAGTTGGTTTGGTAAAGGTATCGGAACGTAAATCGATCATGCTCAGAAAAATTAGTTAAAACAAGTAACACCATTCAACACGATAGGCCTAATTCTCATACAAAAACTGCAGTACAGTCTGACCAACTGCCTTAAGAGTTGCCTTGTCGATTACACCAATATCATCGTGATGCGTATGCCAGTAGTCACCAAAACGACCGTCCGGGCGCAGATTTATGATATCTACGCAAGGAATACCGGCTAATTCATTGACCACCACATGATCGTCTGTGATGCTACCACCTTCAGTATAGCGGAAAAAATCAGAATAACCGAGCCGGTTACCGATATCCCAGATCTTACGCTGAATATCGCCCGCATAGTTCTTTGAAAAACTTTCGAGCGGAAACTGGGCACCTTTGGAACCAACCATATCCAGACATACACCGGCTTTGGCCTTATAACCAGGTAAATGCGGATTTTTAGCCCAATGCTGAGTACCCAGACAATAACTTTCTTCTGTCCATTCAGACTTACCCACATCTTCCGCATCCACCAATAAAATATCTATCCCTACCTTCAATTGCTGTAATTTGAGACAACGGGCAATTTCAAGCAACACAGCCACACCACTGGCCCCATCATCTGCTGCCAGTATCGGTTTGTCCTTATTCACGCTGTCTTCATCGGCCCAGGGGCGACTGTCCCAATGTGCCAGCAACAAAATACGCTCAGCAGCCCTGGGGTTAAAAGAAGCAATGATATTGATCGCCGGATACGTTTTATTCGTAATCACCTGTTTAACATTCGCCCGTTGTACATATACCGTATCGGCATACTTCTTAAACTCCCTTTCCATCCAGGCTGCGCATTTATTTTGCGCCGGTGTACCAGGTACCCGGGCACCAAAGGCCAGTTGACTCGTAACAGAAACATAGGCACTGTCCGCATTAAAGGCAGGTGCCTGTACAGAAACAACGGGTGTTTCAGGCGTTTCATTCATCACTTCAGCTTCGTCTTTGCAACACAGAAGCCCTGTGACAAAAAAAGTAAAAATGAACAGATAGATTGTTTGCTTAAACATTCTTCAAAAATAAACATTGCAGCGATAGAAATAAAATAATTACTTCAGATGTACTTCTTCTGCATGTAGAATCGCTTTTGAAGCGCCCGTTTTATGGACAATACCTACAATAACGCAGCTATCGAGATTCCAACCGTTCACGCCGGTGATGTTAGGTTCAAATACAATACTTTTTTCAAGCACCCTGCCGGCTACTTTCAGCGGCAAACTATCTAAAATGGGAACGCCTGCTACAGGGGTGATTAATTTCTGCAATACATGGTCGAATTTGTAATCCGGAATCTCACCCTGTGTATTGTCTTCCTGCTTGTCTTTTTTACCACTTTCAAGTACATATAAGGTAAGCGCCAGCTTTTCATTGACAGCAGCGGTAAAATGTATCTTTGTATGCACGTTTACCTTATTGGTGGCCGCATCATAGGAAGAGCTCAGGTGTATATTCACCGGAGTTGTTTTACTCAAAAGAGCCGGTAAGGCTGCGATCCAGTCCGAACCGGTATTGCCTCTGACAATAAAATAGGTCGATTCCCCATTAATCAAAACCGGCACCCTGTCGAAGGTGGCACTTGGCTTGCCGGGTTCACCTTCGTTAAAAGAACTGATCAATGCGCCTGCATCCGCATTTCTGAAATCATAGAGAGCTCCTGCGGGTGGTTCTGATAAAAAGCCATAGTGAATAGCGGTGGTAATGATGCGGCCGGGATTTTGGTCTGCAAAAGCTTTCAACTGAGCACTGCCGGGGGCGCAATTGCTGCATGAGGCTCCGGTAAATTCTTCAATCACCACCTTCTTATCCTGTGGCGCTTCTATCTGGGCATTCACATAGGTAGTGTCGGATGATGCCAGAGTAGTCAGCACAAGACCCGCCGGTACCTGCTCTTTGCAGGAATATAGCACGGTACTGAGTAACAAAACAGAAAATAGTTGCTTTTTCATCAGAAGTGATTTTTACGAAGTTACAATATTATTAAAAAATGAATGAGATTATTAAAAAGTACTGATCACGCCAATTTTAGCGCCGCTGAAAGCAGGTTCATAACGGCATACACCGCCTGTACAGTTAATGCCTTCAACCTGCTTTACATACTGGGCGGTAAAACGGTGAGCTCCTCTGGTATGTGCCACAAAAAAGTTTGGATAATGATGTGCCTTATTTACGTGCGTATAGTTAGGTTTCACATTATACATATCTGACACTGCAAAGCTCCAGTGTGAAGCGATACTAAACTCAAGCAATCCAAAAGCCCAGGAACCAAAATCCTGCTTAGTGTTCATATATTGAAGTTCAGTGCGGATCGATTTGCTTTGGTTGATCTTATAAACAACTTCAAGAAAAGGGGTCAGTGCTATTATATTGGGATAATTAGCTTTCACTTTTTGCTGATACAGCGACTGATTATACACCAGATATTGTAAACCCACATGAAAAATAAAATCCTTTACACTGCGGATCTCTGCATCGGCAAATGCTTCCCGGTACAGGGTGTCGCCTGCAAGAGAGTTGATATGCGTATAACTGGCGTTAAAAGAAAGATTTTCATTAGGTGTAATAAATACATTAGCCGCACCACCCACTTCCGACAAATCCTGTGATGGAGGTGTGTAACGGGCTATCAGTCTTTGCGGACGAATCTGCTCAATAATTGGTTGCCAGTTATACAAACCTTTGATGAGCGTTTCATTTGGCGACGTACGCATCATAAAATTTTCTGTTCGTTTAAAGGTGGCATTGATCCCGAATTTACTTTTTGAATATCCGAGGGTCGAGTAAATCACATTCCCGTTCAGTCTTTTTAAACCCAAACCTGTAGCCACTGCCTCATGGGTTTTATAAGCTCCTTCGATATACCAGGTAAAATCGCCGGCATTCAATGTATTGTAAAATGTAGACGCAAATGAGTTATAAACAGGTGTAAAGCGCTCATTCACCGGATAACTGTTGATGGTAGAAATCACCAGATCCATACTGGCCTGATCCATGGTGCGGTTAACAGTACCAATACCCGGGGTAATATGTACATTTTTACCCAGATCAAAATCACCTTCGGCAGCAAATCCTTTCAGAATAGGTTTATAACGATCAAAAAGGTATTTAGTTTGTCCGCTGAAACCCTTAACAGTCAGATATTTATTGGCCCTGTATTTAAGATGCAAGCCAAATAAGGCATTATCGATCAGCAGACCGCGGTCTTCATAGGCTCTGAAAATAATACCGCTCCCGATCTGATCGTACACATGGCCGGCTGTAATGGTCAGGTTTTGAAATTCTTTGCTTAAGCTATACATACCCAAACCTGCTGCTGTGAGCGCAGTAGTAGGATTTTGCAGATTTGAATTTTGAAAGGCATCGAAGCGCACTGTACCGGTAAAGCCTTTCACGGAATAACGCAAACCCAGCCAGCCTTCACCACCACTTAAAAAATTATCATAGAGCTGATTACCGGCTGCTTTGATATTGGTATCACGCTGAAAAAAGTTTACATTCATCATCAGGTCGCCAGAAAGATTACCTTGTTGTGCTTTAGAAATAAAGGCAGAAGCCATCAACAATGCAACAATAACTTTTTTCATGTAGTATATTATTAAAAAAACAAATGTATAAAATTGTTTGAGATTTATTCGGCCTATGTCGAATTATTGCGGGTTATGCTTCAATTTTTAGGGTCTGGGTTTATACAATTCATCCACACATTCAGGGTTGTATTCAGTTTAAATAATTGCTACACAGAAAACCATTTCTTTACCTGAACTTCCACAATCGTAAATTACATCTTTGCTCATCTCCCGATGCCATTCGACGATCCGTGAGATATGAAATAGAGAATACAATCGACACCAACCAACTGTTTGCAATCAGGTAACGTCTGTTTACCAGAACAAAATCAACACTTACTTCAAGCAAAAAGTATAAAATTGTTCATAAACCAAACTATGAAATTTAAAAATTCTGCCATACTAATCACCTTATGTTTTTGTTACAATCAATTGTCTGCCCAAGTAAAAATTAACTATGGCATCATACTGGGTATAAGCCAAAATGAAAAAAATACACAGCATCAGCATACAACACCTGAAATTCGTAATGCCCATGTAGTGCAACTGACGGAAGGATTCATAAGTCCGGTATTGGGTATCAACACACGCATCTGCTATGGCAATCTTTACTCATCTGTGGGACTTGAATATAACAAAACAGGAACCTACAATTACAATTTTGAGTCAAGGGAATATTATAAAGGGGATGACAACGGAAACCTACATCTTAAAACCTACAATGATAACAGCACTTCCTATTCAAGGATATCCAAATTGAATTTACCACTAGAATTTGGTTTTCAGGTGATGAAAAATTACGATTTAAGTCCCTTTGTATTTTCAGGCGTTAATCTTACTTATATATTAAAAGGAAAATTCCATTTTATAGAAAACAAGCAGGATGTGTATTCAGAAGTTACTACTACAACTGTAAAAGAAGTCAGTATTTACGACCGTCACGATGATTATTACAGTGCAGGCAGACGATTCAATGCTCAGCTAATCATAGGTGGAGGCTTAAAAATAAAAAAGCATTTTTCAGTCAGGGCCTCTATACGCAGCAGAAATTATATCGGCGTTTACGAAAATTTATATTCCCGTAATTTTAATTCCGATAGATTCTCAGCCTTTGATATCACTTATAAAGAATATAACCTAACATGCGCTTATCATTTCTGATTACTTAATCCCCAGCTCATCACTCAACTGCAGCATTCTGTCAATCGGTTTTTTGGCCGCAATTCTTAACTCTTCATCCATCAGAAGCTCAGGCAATTCATACTTCATGCACAGATATAATTTTTCTAAGGTATTGAGTTTCATATGAGGACAATCATTACATGCACAGCTATTATTTGGCGGAGCCGGTATAAAGGTCTTATCCGGTGCATTTTTCATCATTTGATGCAAAATACCGGTCTCGGTCCCCACAATAAATTCTTTTGCCGGGTTTGTTTCAGCATATTGTAAAAGCTGTGTAGTACTTCCGATAAAATCAGCAATGGCCAAAACGGCTTCTTCACATTCAGGATGCGCAATAAACTTCGCTTCCGGATGACGTACTTTCAATTTGGTGATTTTTTCGAGACTGAATATTTCATGTACCATACAGGCACCATTCCAAAGCAACATATTACGACCGGTCTGCTTATTAATGAAACCACCCAGATTTTTATCCGGGGCAAAAATGATCTTTTGATCAAGCGGTAAACTTTCCACGATCTTTTGGGCATTGCTTGAAGTACAGATAATATCACTCAATGCTTTAATGCCCGCACTGCAATTTATATAAGAAATCACCAGATGATCGGGATACTGCTCTTTAAACCTCTTAAATAAGGCCGGCGGACAACTGTCACTTAATGAACATCCTGCATGCAGATCGGGTAAAACTACTTTTTTGTCTGGATTCAGGATCTTGGCGGTTTCTGCCATAAAATGCACACCGGCAAATACAATCATGTCAGCCTGAGTATCCTGAGCCTTGCGGGCAAGCCCCAGACTGTCTCCAATATAATCAGCCACATCCTGTATATCGCTTTCCTGATAATAATGCGCCAGCACGATCGCATTTTTCTCCTTTTTTAATTTTTCAATTTCTGCAAATAAATCCAGCGTCGGATCAATGGCTACATCGAGGAAACCCACTTTTTGAACGTTATCAACTGCTTCTGTCATAATATTAATTATAAAATTTTTTTTTAAAAGAAAAAGATATTGCTATTAATAGGGCTGTGAATTAGTGTATAAAAAAGAGTTATCCCTATTGCAAATGTGAAGCTTTTTTAATTATCAAGAGTTAATTCACATAAAAAAATATTTCCTCACATTAATCTATACAATCAGTATAGGTTAAAAAGACAGTAAAAC
>JADYYU010000173.1 GCA_020853515.1 Chitinophagaceae bacterium
AAGCTTTTTCAGTTTTCTTTTGTCATTTGGTGGAAGTAACGTCATTGATACTGATTGTGCAGTTTGCTTTCTGGTTGAAGAAAAAATATTTTCCAACATCTGTCAACGATACATTTAAAACTTAAACACACACCCATTAAATACATTCTAAAATTTTTGCAATGACTAAAATTGCTTTTTTCAGCGACATCCATGCCAACCTTCCTGCCTTGGAAGCATTATTTAAAGACCTGGAACGTAGTAAACCTGATGCTGTTTATTGTCTGGGTGATCTGGTGGGATATAATATATGGCCCAACGAAGTAATCAACGAAATCAGAAAAAGAGGCATACCAACCATAGCCGGTAATTATGATTATGGGGTAGGGCGAAGCTCTGATGATTGCGGCTGTGCTTACAAAACAGAGGAGGAAAAAGGAATGGGCGTTCAATCAATTTCTCTGACAAATGAATTAGTCAATGATGATGAACGCCGCTATTTACGCACACTTCCGGCACATATGCAAATCGAATTTCAGTTAAATAACGACCATTTATTCTTACTGATGGTACATGGCAGTCCGCGCAAAATAAATGAATACCTGTTTGAAGACCGCGATGAAAAAAGCATGCTGCGTTTACTTGAAACTGCGCATGCCGATCTGATGTTTTTTGGACATACGCACAAACCCTACCATCGTATTTTTGAATATGAAACTGAGGGCAAAAAAGCATATCGTCACGCCATCAACTTAGGTTCTGTAGGTAAACCAAAAGACGGTGATCCGCGCGGCTGCTACGTGCTGCTAACGATCGATGATCACAGCAGCAAGTTCGATAAAAACAGTTTACACGTAGAATTTATTCGCGTGGAATACGATGTAGAAAAGGCGGCAAAAGCTGTAGAAGGCAGTGTTTTACCCAATGCCTATGCAGAGATGCTGCGAAGAGGATACTAAAAAAATATAACAAAATAAAATGAGTAAAGTTAAAACCATCTGGACGTCCATTACAGGAAGTCTGAGTTCCGTAATTCCTCTGTTGTTTGCCTGTTGCAAAAGTGGCGCTTGTGTGGGCGTATGTGCGAGTCCTGTTGCTTCCTTATTTGGAATTTCAAGTGCAACCATTGCCAATTCGCCTGTTGTCAATGCCATTGTGCCGTTGTTGATCGCTTTCAGTGCAGTATCCTTTACAGTCTCGTACTATTCCTTATATGTACTGCCAAAATTCAATGCATGCAAAACTGATTGTGATTGTGCACCCGATGCATCGCAGTTAAAAACGGAAAAAATTTCGAAAGGAATTTTCTGGGTGGGTTTATTGGCAAGTATTTTCTTTTTCACCTATTTTGAAGTGCAGAAATACAATGCAAATCAAATAGCAACGACTGCTAATACTGAATGCTGTGCCGCACCTGTCGATATCAAAGACAGTTTGCCGTTACAAGCAGTATCTGATACATCAGCACCTTGCTGTGCCAGCGGTGAAAGTTGCGAATAATAGGGGATGATCATAAACTCATTTGCGCTACATATTCAAGGAAGTGATTCATAGATAGTCGCGTCGACATAGACGAGACGGATGTGGAGCGCTGACGAAGATGCAGATGCAAATGGGTAGCCTAATTTATGAGTTCAAATGCAAGATTTATATGCACAAATAATGCATCATAAGGCTTAATAACTTACATTTTAATTTCTATTTCTGCGATTGAGGTCTGCTCAAATCAGTATGATTGCGTTTATGAGCTGACCCTACTTACCCGTTCAGCTTCATAAACTCAGTCACACTTTCCATCACATGCGCAATTTGAGTATCGTTGAGGCCATGATGACAAGCCATCAGCATGCCGCCACGCATCACTTTGTCCGCTTCAGGGTAACCTGCAGACGCTGCTTTGTGGCCTACATTTTTAAAGCCTGGCTGACGCAGAATATTGCCTGTAAAAACAGTGCGTGTTTGTATATTTCTTTTTTCTAAAAATATCTGCAGATCCCTTCTGATAAACGGTGCGGTCTCTCTGATAGTGACTGCAAATGCCAGCCAACCTGTGCGAGAATTAGGCAGTTGATTTGGTAAAATAAAATACTCCTCATATTGCTCAAAAAACTGACGCATCTTATGATAATGGCCTGTGCGAAGATCTATATTATGTGGCAATTTGCTTAATTGCACCAAACCAAATGCAGCACCCATTTCAGAGGGTTCAATATTGTAACCGGGTTCTTCAAATACAAATTTAGCATCATACGGAATGCCGTCTACCTCCACATTGAAACGGTTTTCGATGGCTTCACTCTCCACAAACAACGACGACGATCGCCCCCAGCTTCTCAGAAGTTTACCCCGATTGTAATGATCTTCATTATTGACGCATAACATGCCACCATTGCCGGCGCAGTTCATAATATGCGAGCCGTAAAAACTGGTTGTACTCATATCGGTATAGCGACCGCTGCTGGCTCCGTCAATTTCAGCCCCGATGGTATCGGCGCTGTCTTCGAGTAAAAATATCTGGTATTTGTCTGCTATTTCCCTGATTTGTTTCCAGTTCGGGAGATTACCGATCAGGTTAGGGATCACCATCGCTTTAGTGCGTGAAGTGATCATTTCTTCAATTTTATTCGCATCCAGGTTATAAGTTCCTTCTTCTACGTCAATAAATGCAGGAACCCAATTGCGTTTCACCAGCGGTGCCACGGTAGTTGAAAAAGTAAGGGCGGGCGTGATGATCTCAGTACCTGCCTCATAATTCATCAGGTCAGCAGCCAGATAAAGTGCGCTCGAACCCGAATTAACACCTATACCGTACTTTTTATCATATAACCCTGCCACTTTTGATTCCAGTTCGCGCACATTTTTTCCCATTTGGGTAGAGGTTCGTAAAACATTCACGACAGCGCTGATTTCTTCTTCGCCATGTACGGTGGTACCATAAGGTACATAAGGATAATTACTCATTGAATACTTTTGATTTAATTGAAAGTGGATGCAAATTTATTCTTTGCATTTGAATTCATTTCATTTTTATTTATAAGGAAATGATAATATTATTGATAGGCAATAAGTTAAGATGCCGTATTTTTAATTTGCTCTACCAGTTGCAGGCGTCCTACTACGGCATATTTTTGCAGCAGGGTACCGGGCGACAGCACAGCGTTGGCTCCGATTCGCGCATAATCACCTACAAGAGCTCCGAACTTGTTACAGCCTGTTTTGATCACTTCATCATTCAGCAATACCGAAATTTCCTTTTCATCCCGCTCGTTGTAATGATTGGCCGCCACCGATCCTGCTTCAAAATTAACATAACTTCCTATGATGCTATCACCAACATAATTTAAATGAGCAATGGCAGTATGTTCAAATATAATACTTTGTTTGATCTCAGCACCCGGACCGATTTTCACTTGCTGATCGAGGAAAACTGGTCCCCGCAAATAAGCGTTAGCACATACAACACAATTTTCACCGATCAGTAGTGGACCTTTCAGGGTCACCCCATTTTCAACGACAGCCGTTTTATGTATCGCGATACCTTCGCAAGTTAAATGGTATTCGCCCTGCACCTGAGCTACCATGCTGTTAATGATAGTGGCAAGACTTTCGGTGACTTCCCAAGGTTGTAAATCAAGGTATTGGTGAAATAAGTGTGCATACCTGCGAATGAAATCATCGATCTGTACCATGCGTGTTTATAATAAAAGTTCAGGTCAAATATATACAGCCACACAGGATAAAAGGTCAAAAACAGCATTCATAATACAAATTATTTTTCAGGATCCACATCGGTAGCCGGATGAAATGATGTCGAAATTAGCCCTAAAAATTTACCTGCGCCTGTAATCTCAATAAGCGGCCGGCCTGCGTATTGTTCTGCAAGGAGAAATCCTCAAATCGTCTGTTTGAAATAGTATACATCGCAACTAATTCAAAGTGCTTATTTGGTTGCCATTCAACACCGAATTCAAGTTCTTTAACAGTATAGCTTCTGGCATCCTTTTCATGCTTTTTACCGCCGTCATAATAGTGTGCTCGTGTAAATGGAAACAAAAGTTGCTTTTTAATGCGGGTCATACAGTTCAATGTAATATATCCTCCTTGCAGATTCTGCACTTCTATCGAATCAGTAGCCGGATTAAATTCTGGCCCACGGCCTATATTGTATTCAGCCTGTATACCAAATGGTTTGGGATACATTACAAAACTTGCTGCCACACGTTCGTCTCTATAGTTTAAATCTTTCAAATATTTTACACCAGCAGTCAACTGATCTTTAGCCACCACATATTTACCGGTATATCCCTGAATGCCGGGTTCAATAATCTGATTACCAATTTTGAAAGGATACGTTAAGCGCGCAACTACATGGGGTCTGTTGTTTAGTTCTGGTTTATTGGCTGTCTGACCATTATATGCACCAATGCCTATCACACCGTAGTCTCCACTCCCTTTTAATCCGTCATTAACAAGACTTGAAAACAGCGCCCGCACTTTTTTGGGCGCCCAATAAAAAAATACACCCAGATCACGCTCGTTTGATACGGCACTGTTTAAAGCATCATTCCGATCAAGTGGCAATCGGTTCTGACTTGATTGCATATTTTCAAATCCGAACGGAACTTTACTTTGACCGATTCTGAACCTGAATTCATTGTCTTTATCAATGCCAATATCAAAATAGCAATCACGCAACTGTCCGAAATGCAAACCAGTGGTACTGGCCGAACTGCCAAAATCGGGTTGTAAATAGAAATATACATTTTTATATACCTGGCCGTATAATATGATACGAACGCGGCGCAGGAAAAATCCGCCATCATCGCCCCACGATTTGTCACCCTGCTCATTTTTAAGTTGCGCATTTGTTTCAAGCAACCTGTTGTACCGGGCCTGAATATAGCCCCGGATTGAAAACGTTTCAAACCATGGTGTTTTTTTTGCCTTTTTTTCAGCAGACTCGTTTTGTGCCGTCAAGCTCAGGTTGCACAGACATAAAACGGTTATAATAGTTACATATTTCCTTATCATTATCTTAATATTATGTATAGATTAATTAATGATGCAAAGAAATATACAATGTTTCTTAATTGTTACGATCTATACATTACGGATTTATTAATAATTTTTCTCAAATAATGTATTTTAGTTATCTCAATATTACCAAATTGTTACGTTTGTTGTTAACATTCGAATTTGAGAAAATAAAGACACACTTTTGTGGCATTAAAATCTATACTACATATGAGTATTAATTCACTGTTGAAATTTTTTCAGCCCCGCGACCGGGTCTTCTTTAATTTATTTGAAAATGTTGTGGACACCGTAGATGCCATGGCAAAAAAACTGAGAGAGGTTGTACACGAATCTGATTTCAGCAAAAGGGCGGCCATTATTGGTCAGATAGAGGCGCTTGAACATGATAATGATAACCTGACGCATCAGATTTTTCAGGAGCTGGGACGTAATTTTATTACACCCTTCGACCGTGAAGATATTCATTATCTGGCTACCGCACTTGATGATATCGCTGATTATATCA
>JADYYU010000174.1 GCA_020853515.1 Chitinophagaceae bacterium
GAAAGATAAAATGCAGATTCCGGATCTGAACATACTTTGCTCACTTTTTCTTTGTGAGGTGCGGCCATATTAAAATGCAGAATTGCGGCAGAAGCAATATATTTGTATGCATCCTAACAAAGTATGTCATGCTAAAAAAATATAAGTTTCTCATAGGTTTTATGCTGATTGCAGCGCTAGCAATTTCCGGTATTTACAAAATGTACGACCAGCCTGCATATGGGCAACAGAAAAGTAAAACGATGCCTGCGCTTGTTGAAACCAGCGCTGAAGTCAGTAATGAGCAGCAGATCCCACAAAAAGTACTGACTGTTTTAAGCTATGTAGAGACGCATCACAAACCAATGAAAGGCTATGTCGGAGGCCGGATATTTCAAAACCGCGAAAAACGTTTGCCGCTTACGGATGCGCAACATCGGCAAATCAGCTATCAGGAGTGGGATGTGAATCCGAAAGTAGCCGGCCAAAACCGTGGCACTGAAAGACTCATTACCGGCAGCAATCGTTCAGCCTGGTATACTGCAAACCACTACAGAACATTTTTACAAATAAAATAATTTATGATACATATCAGCGAACACGAAGCTTTTTATATTGACGAAAAATCGAGCAGCTATTTTGGTTTTCTGCGCGAAGACCAGATTGAAGACATTGAGTCGTTTTACGACGAAATCTCGCGGGCCCTCTCCTTTCCTGATTATTTTGGTCGCAACCTCGATGCACTGGAAGATATGCTGAACGATCTGGACTGGATCCCATTTCAGCATATTTTTCTGATTGTCCGTAACAGTAATTCACTCAGCCTGTTACTCGACCACCATTACGACGCCGTGATCGATATTATGAGCAGTACCATGAATGACAGGCTGGAGATTTTGATGGTTGACTAAACCCTTTATAAACATTTATAAAAAGAATGTGGAAAAAGCGTTTGCACAAAAACGCCTGTGCTAAGTGTAAATCACTACATTTACAGCTAACAAAACCCAATTTAAAATGTCAAATCCAAACGCAATACATGCTTATTGCATGAAAACCAAAGAAAAAAATGTAGAAATGAAGGATGCAGTCATCACTCAAACCAGCAGAGGCGGCTATATGGCTCAGGGCAATGATGGTAAGGGCAATAAAATGACCACCATGCTGAGCAAAGCTTCTGCAGAAGCTGCCGTAAAAGCAGGTACTGCCGTGATGGGTAAATAGGTTTACCCCTTAAAATAATCAGAAAAGGCCGGGTTTCGCAGCAATGTTAAATCCGGCTTTTTCGTTTTCAGCATCCCAAATACTTAAAAAACCGGTACCTGAAGTGTTTTACAAAAAAAATATTGGTTTTCAATAAAATGTGCCTTACATTTGCACTCCCAAAAAAACAAAAAAGGTAAACATGCCTACAATACAACAATTAGTAAGAAAAGGAAGAACAATTATCCGTGCAAAATCTAAATCCCGTGCTTTGGATGCTTGTCCTCAGCGCCGTGGTGTTTGCACCCGTGTATATACAACTACACCTAAAAAACCAAATTCTGCACTCCGTAAGGTTGCAAAAGTTCGTTTGACCAACAAAATCGAGGTGATTGCCTATATTCCGGGTGAAGGTCATAATTTGCAGGAGCACTCGATCGTACTGATCAGAGGGGGTCGTGTGAAAGATTTACCAGGTGTACGTTATCATATCGTGCGTGGTAGTCTGGATACTGCCGGTGTAAAAGACCGTAAGCAAAGCCGTAGTAAATACGGTACCAAAAAAGAAAAAGCAAAAAAATAATTCTTTCATAAACAATTGACTTTTGCACAGAGTAAAGTGGTAATACTTGAAGCAGCACTGTGTAAAAGGCAACAATAAAAATTACAAAAAATGAGAAAACAGCAACCCAAAAAAATCCCTTTAGCACCGGATCCGAAATTCGGAGATCCATTAGTAACCCGTTTTGTAAACTGCATGATGTGGGATGGCAAAAAAAGTATCGCCCTGACCATATTTTATGATTCGCTGGCAAAAATTGAAAAAAACATGGGAGAGCCCGGTTATGATGTGTGGAAACGCGCGATGGCCAATGTAGCTCCTGGTGTAGAAGTTCGCAGTCGCCGTATTGGTGGTGCTACTTTCCAGATTCCTTCAGAAGTTCGTCCTGACAGAAAAATTTCTTTGACCATCAAATGGATTGTACGTTACTCACGCGACAGAAATGGTCGTACCATGGCTGACAAATTATCGAATGAATTGATGGCTGCCGCAAAAGGTGAAGGAAATGCCGTTAAGAAAAAAGACGATACACATCGTATGGCTGATGCAAACAAAGCATTTGCTCACTTTAAGATCTAATCGAAGTAAAACTATTCATAATGTAAAACCATTCGTGCAAACGGATGGTTTTTTTTTGCAGGAGAATGGCGGGGTATTGTTAACGTGCCTGTTTATTTATTGCCGGCTAACAATACTTCCAAAGTGTTCGTCATCTTTTGTAACAAATCAATCATACTTTGAAAACATCCATTTCACTCGCAATTCTCTTTTTCACTCTTGGGTTCACTTCATGTAACAGAAGCACAAAGAATTCGGACCCGCTTTACGATGCACAGACAGTGCAGGCTGACCTTTTTGGACAGATATTAGATGAATCAGGAACACCCATTATGGGAGCCCTTGTTAAAGCCAATACGCACACTTTTGTTACAGATTCAAATGGCACATTCCAGTTTGTGGGTATTCAGACTTCAAAAAACAGTACGGTCATTGAAGTAAGCAAGCCCAATTATTTTAAAGGTTTCAGAACGATGTATATCATTGCCAACGAGGATAATTATACCAGGATCATTCTCATAGAAAAAAAGAACCCTGCTAATTTCAATGCCGGCTCCGGCGGAACTATTAATGTAAGTGGAGGAGGATCTATTACTTTTTCTGCAAATTCTATCGTCAATAAAAATACAGGCGCAGCCTACACCGGCAATGTTACTGTATACTCAACATGGATAGACCCAACAAGTGAGCAACTGGGTGATCTGATACCCGGTTCCTTACGAGGATTAAATGATAATGAAGAAGAAAAACTACTTGCTTCCTATGGCATGGTAGGTGCTGAATTATTTGACGACAATAACCAGGCTTTACAGATCGCAGCGGGTGGCAAGGCACAAATTACATTTCCCCTGCCTGCTGCTTTGTCGGCTACAGCACCAGCCAGCATTCCGCTGTGGTATTTCGACGAAACAAATGGTATGTGGAAAGAACAAGGTACAGCA
>JADYYU010000175.1 GCA_020853515.1 Chitinophagaceae bacterium
ATTTACATTTAAGTTTTTCCGCGATTGCGCAGGTTCGCCTGCACCGCAAAGTCTGACCATGTGCTGCGAAAATCAATGTGGTGCTGTGGCCCAGATGATAACGCTGAATTTAGATGTTCCGATAGGCGCAGTATTACCCAATGGACATATTCAGGGAGCGGCTGTTGCCAGTGGCTGTGCCGGCGCTACTAATACATGTAACGGCGGAAACTTGCCTGGTTATCAGGAATATTGGTATTCTGCAACGTACACTATACCAAGTCAGTGCAATAGCTGGCATTTTTGGGTATTCAATTGTTGCAGAAACGGGAGCATCGGCAATATTGACAACCCGGCCGCTACGTCCTTTTTTGTAGAAACAACATACGACAACACTAACAACCAAAATTTCAATACCTCTCCGGATTTCTTGCAAACTTTACTGCCCTATGTCTGCGTGAATGTACCAGTTATTTATAATAATGGGGCCTATGACCTGAATGGCGATTCTCTGACGTACGAAATCATTGAACCCAGAAGTCAAATGAGCTGCGGCGTCTTCGCACCGGTAAATATCCTGTCACCGGCATTTAATATTGCAAATAATCCATTTCCTACCAATAATACATTTTACATCGACCCTGCAACCGGAATGACCACTTTTACGCCGTCTGTAACGGGTGTCTATGTTATTACAGTGAAAGTAAATGAATACAGGTCTGGAAATCTGATCGGGCATATACTCCGTGAGGTACAGTTTGTTGTCGGTAACTGCGCACTTACGCAACCAACATTTACGCTGGACACTTTAAATATTTCAGGAGGATATTACAACAACGATCAGATCAAAACCTGTGTCGGAGATTCGCTACATGCATGCTTTCAAATACAATCAGGCAACGCACTGGCTTCACTCCAAGTCAACGACAATGCCCCTTTGGCCATTCCCGGTGCCAGTATTGCCTATACCGGCACGGGTAGTAACCTTGTAAACGCTTGTATAACCTGGGCACCCAATGCTGGCAATGCAGGTTTACACAGCCTCATCATCCACACCATTGATTCAAGTTGTGTAACGCAGGCGCAGTTTGCCAACCGAACCGATACCGTGCTGATACAGGTAAACAATTTGAACATCACACCAGCAATCTCTATTACAGCAAATACAAATACAGCCGCAACAGGTTTTCCCTTAACTTTTACTGCCACAACGAATGTGACACCCGGTTTTACCATACAATGGTATGCTAATAATAATTTAAGCTATTCTTCCTCTGATACATTCTGGAATACCACGATGACACCCGGCAACCTGTTAGTGTATGCGGTTATCAAAGGGCTGAGCTCATGCTTCAGTCCGGATAGTGCGGTTTCAAACAATACGATCATCACCAATACCGGTACCGGAATAAGCGACTTTCAGCATTCCAATGTTAAAATATATCCCAGTCCTGTACAAGCAATTTTGTATATAGATGGTGTACAGACAGGAGATGTAATTAAAGTAATAGACCAGATGGGAAATAAAATGAGTATATCCACCGCACAATCAAACAAGGTTCAGATTATGACAGAAAAATTTCCTAAAGGTATTTACTCAATAATAATATTGCATAAATCCAACTACCGCTTTCTAAAATTTGAGAAAATGTAAGTCCCTTTTCCTTCGATGATAAAAAGTTTATAACTACTTTTATGTGTTCAACCAAATCAACATGTTTTTACACAGCAGAAGAAACTTTTTACAAAAAACGGGGCTGGCCTCACTGGCATTACTTTTTGCAAGTGATGCCTGGAGCAAAAACCTGCATACTGCACTTGAAGATTACCGGGATGTAGACCCCGAAATCATGGCTTCCGATGAGGAATTCTGGCAGTACGTACAGCAAGCCTACACCACCTCGGGTGGTATTATCAATCTGAATAATGGTGGTGTCAGTCCTTCACCCAAAATTGTGCAGGACGCTATGAAACGTTATCACGATATGTGTAATGAAGCTCCCAGCTATTACATGTGGCGTATCCTTGATCTGGGTCGTGAACCGCTGCGTGAACGTTTAGCAAAGGTGGCCGGCGCCGATACGGAAGAAATTGCATTGCACCGGAATGCCTCCGAAGCTTTGGAAACAGTCATTTTTGGTCTCAACTTGAAGCCCGGTGATGAAGTGGTATTGTCAAAACAGGACTATCCCAACATGATCAACGCCTGGAAGCAGCGTGAACTGCGAGAGGGCATCAAACTGGTGTGGGTCAATCATGATTTGCCTTCAACAGATAACAATTATCTGGCTCAGAACTATATTGAAAAATTTACTGCCAAAACCAAGGTAGTGCACATCACTCATATCATTAACTGGAATGGTCAGATATTACCGGTACGGCAAATAGCAGACCAGGCCAAAAATCAGGGCATTGAAGTGCTCGTTGATGGTGCGCATTCATTTGCACATTTCGATTTTTCGCTACAGGATCTGAACTGCGACTACTTTGGCACCAGTTTGCACAAATGGCTGGGAGCTACCATCGGCACAGGGTTTTTGTATGTTCGCAAAGAAAAGATCAGGGCGCTGTTTCCTTTATTTGGTGTAGACGACCCTCATAAAGATGATATCAGAAAATTTGAAGCCCTGGGTACACGACCTTTTTTTATTGAACAG
>JADYYU010000176.1 GCA_020853515.1 Chitinophagaceae bacterium
AATAAAATCAACGATGTCTTCATTTTCATCTTTGCTGAGCGAGCAGGTCATGTACACCAGCACCCCATTTGCAGCCAGCGAATCATAAATATCATGTAGAATCCGCTTTTGTCGCTGAGCGCAAAGCGCCACCAGATCCGTATTCCATTCGTTCGCGTAAGCCGGTATTTTTCTAAAAAGGCCGGAACCTGAACAAGGTGCATCCACCAGCACCAGATCAAAAAAATGCGGCACCCTTTTGAAATGTGCAGGATCATTATGAGCAACCCATGTATTATCATAACCCCATTTACACATATTTTCTGTAAGTATATTTACCCGGGTACCGATCACCTCATTGCTGATCAATACGGAATCGTCGCTGATCAGGGAGGCCACATGGGTGCTTTTGCCTCCAGGGGCGGCACAAAGGTCCAGTACCATTAATGTCTGTGAAAAATCCATTACCTGCTGAAGTGCCTATTCAAGAAACATTGACGACGCCTCCTGCACGTAATAGGTACCTGCATGAAACAAAGGATCAAACGTAAAGCTGGGTCTTTCTGCAAGGTAACGACCGTTCGGACACCAGGGTACTCGCTGCTGCTCATCAAACTGATCAGTGTACTTACCGGGATTAATGCGTAGCGAATTCACAGCGGGCTGGCT
Organism: Chitinophagaceae bacterium; assembly: GCA_020853515.1. Lineage (GTDB taxonomy): Bacteria > Bacteroidota > Bacteroidia > Chitinophagales > Chitinophagaceae > OLB11. Next base: position 649 of record JADYYU010000176.1, read on the forward strand.
ATGTGCCTCCTCAAGCAGTTGCCGGTCGAGGCTGATTTCTGAGGGTATGGTATTCAGTAATGAAGGAGAAAGCTTTAAACTCAATGATATATATTTGCTGATCAACGAACAAACACAAAGATGCGAATTTTCCTGACAGGAATGATGGGTTGTGGTAAAACTTTTTGGGGCAAAAAAATAGCCGCTATACATCAATGCACATTTGTTGATCTGGATGCATTTATAGAAGCACATTTGCAAATGACCATTGCTGCAATTTTTCAGCAGAAAGGTGAAGATTACTTTCGGATTAAAGAACGGGACTGCCTGCATATGGTAATCGCCCGGTACTCAACCTGTGTCATCGCAACAGGAGGAGGCACCCCGTGTTTTTTTGACAATCTTAAAATAATGAAAGAGGCCGGCCGAGTAGTCTATCTTAAAACCGCAGTCAGCATTCTTGCTGCTCGTATCAGGCAAACGCAGGATGTTAGGCCAATGCTGAAAACAGCCGACGAAAAAGAACTAAATGCTTCTGTAGAGCGCTTGCTTGCACTCAGAAAAATATTTTACGAACAAAGTGATCTTATCATAGAGATGAATCAGATGGATGAAAGTAAATTTGCCGAAAATCTCAGCATCTATGACTTATAGACCCGCCCTTATTGCAGGAAGCCTGTTTGGCCTGCTCAGTGTAATCATCGGAGCATTCGGTGCACATTACCTCAAGTCCGTATTTACACCGGAAACACTGATTAGTTTTGAAACCGGTGTCAGATATCAGTTTTATCATAGCATGGCATTACTATTTCTGGGTTTATATGCAAAAGAAAATCCCCCTTTTATCAGGTACATATTTATTTCATTTGTAACGGGTATCTTCCTGTTTTCAGGATCCATCTATTTGCTGTGCATACTTAAAAGTACGCTGAGTATCGGGTTAGGAGGTATTGGCATACTGACACCTGTCGGTGGATTGTTGCTGATTACCGGGTGGTTATTGCTTACGATCTCGCTGCTAAAACAACGCACTTAAAATCAGGAAGTCATGGCGTTATACATTTCCTTTTTAACCTCTTCCATAGGCACTCCCATGCTGATTTTGCCCTGATAGGCCAGCGACAGTTTACTGGTTTCCTCTGATATAACAATTACCAGCACGTCATTGTGTTCAGTAGCCCCTACTGCAGAGCGGTGTCGCAAACCAACGTGTGAAGGAAGCTCAGCACTATGACTAATGGGCAAAACGACACCAGCGGCAATCAGATTGTTGCGATCGATAATGACGGCACCGTCATGCAAGGGACTGCTTTTAGAAAAAATACTCTCCAGCAATTTTGCACTCACACTGCCATTGATCATATTGCCGGTATTTGTGTCAAACTCAAATCTCTCCGAGCGCGCAATCACTATGATGGCTCCCAGTTTTTTTTCCTGAAAATACTTAAGTGCATTGGTAATTTCTTCGATTACATCTTCTTCTACAATGTACTTGTTAAGGGTATTGGCCTGAAAGAGCCTGCTGATAAAGCCATTTTTACCCAATGGAGATCTCCGGCCAAGTACGATGAGAAACTTTCTGATTTCCGGCTGAAACACTACCAGCAAGCCTATCAGGCCTATGCTGACCAGACGGTCGAGAATTTCGCTCATGAGTGGCATTTTCAACCTGTTGACGATCAGCCATAAAATGTAGATCACCAGCGCTCCGATAAAAATATTAAAGGCAATGCTTCCCCGTAAAGCCCTGAACATTTGAAAAATAATCAGCAAAACGAGGGCGATGTCGACAAACTGTATGGCTGTCAATTGTTTAAAATAACCGAGAGATTCCTGAAACATGTCCGGCAAATATAATATATTTACTTTTGTAACAAAATATGAGTGCATTAATTGAAATTTCAGGATTGTACAAGGACTATGAAATGGGTACTCATGTAGTGCAGGTTTTAAAAGGTATAAATCTGCAGATCCAAAAAAACGAGTATGTCGCGTTAATGGGCCCATCCGGATCAGGCAAAAGCACCTTAATGAATATATTGGGATGCCTTGACACACCCACTAAAGGCACTTACATATTAAATGGCACAGATGTCAGCAGTATGGATGATGATGCCCTTGCGGCCGTGCGTAATCAGGAAATAGGGTTTGTTTTTCAGCAATTTAATTTACTGCCCAGACTGACCGCCTTGCAGAATGTAGCATTACCCTTGTTATACGCAGGAATTTCAAAAACCCAACGCGAGGCGCAAGCTGCAGCGATGCTTGAAAAAGTGAACCTCGCCGACCGGACAGATCACAAACCGAATGAGTTGTCGGGCGGACAGTGCCAGCGCGTTGCCATTGCCCGGGCCCTGATAAACAATCCATCTATGATATTAGCTGATGAACCAACGGGCAATCTCGATTCCAATACATCTGCCGAAATTATGGAAATTCTTGACAATATTCACAAGAGCGGTAATACCATCATGCTGGTAACGCATGAAGAAGATATTGCCTTACATGCGAGGCGGGTGATCCGCCTTCGCGACGGACTCATTGAGTAATGCCGGTTGGTATGTGTTGTAAAAAAACAAGGGAATCCATTGCTGCACTCCCTTGTTATATAACCAAACCAAAACCAAAAACCAATTTTTATCCCAGATACGAT
>JADYYU010000177.1 GCA_020853515.1 Chitinophagaceae bacterium
CAGTATGTCACCTCATGGTATAATATTGCGAAATCCGAAACTAATACCATTACCATGAATTATAAAGCCTATGATTATGAAAATGCAAGGCTGATTTTACCCGGACTCACTTTCGGCGCCGGCTCTTTTCCATCGATCAAAAAAATGTTCAACAAAGCCGTTCCTGCTATTTTATAAAATTAAAAATTCAAATATGAAACAAACATTACTGATTATTATTGCCTTTGCTGTCTTCCTGCAAAGTTGTGCCCCTTCGCTGACTATTCCTTCAGATTTGAGTAAAAGTCTGCTTCTGGTTGAAAAATTACCAACTGATAGCGTACAGATTAATGCAAAAGGGAAAAAAGAAGTTGTAGACAGGAAAGTAGGCGGTTGGGAAAGTATGCTCAACAGGAGACAGAATGCGAAAGTGCAGAAAATATTTGCCTCTTATCCATTTGCGTACAGAATCGTTTCTACCGAAGAAGTAGGTGATAATATCGATCCGAACAAAACGACCTATGTACTTAAAAATGGCACCACCGTATTTAAAACAAAGCTGATGACAGGCAATGCAGCGCATGGCGGAGCCCCCAGAGAAGTCAGGGTACCCAAAACTAAAGTTATTCTTGAAAACCTCACTAAAGGCAGGAAAAGCGTGCTGGGTGAATTGCAGGGCGGTGTTTCCGGTATCGCCGGTAAATTTGTAAAAGCAGCAAATAAAATCAAAAAGTCGCAGCCAAAAGTGAAGGCAAAGAAAAAATAGTAGGTGAATGAAATGGAGTTCTTGAAAGCAAATTAAAATGCAATAGAATTTTGACCGAGACACGAAATTTATGGCTTCATCTGCGAATATTTTATGACATATATCAGCCTGAATGTTAATGTTTAGCTTGTTTGAAACGTTATAAATCTGATAATTAAGGGGATACGTATATTAACCCGGGCATTGTTTTTATTCATGCCCATTAATACTTATATTTGCGTAATATGGAACAACAAAAGCGGGTAAAATTCGTTAATAAAGAAAAGACACAGTTCTTAAAGACTCTTAAACAAAGAGTAGACAAATATTTCACAGATAACAATATCGACAAGCAGGCTAACGGTGCCATGATTTTAAAATCGGTCGTGATGCTCAGTATGTATATTTTGCCCATTGTGGCAATCTATATCTTTCATTTGCCATCGTGGGCGGTGATCAGGTGCTTCATCGTTTCCGGATTTGGTGTGGCTGGTGTGGGCATGGGCGTTATGCACGATGCAAACCACGGAGCTTACAGTCATAATAAGTTTGTGAATACCATTTTGGGCGGGACCTTAAATATCCTTGGCGGCTTTGATGTGAACTGGCGTCTTCAGCACAATATTCTGCATCACACCTACACCAATATCACTCATATTGATGAAGATATTTCGCAACGGCTGAAAATGCGCTGGAGTCCGTATTTTAAATGGCATCCTGCACAACGCTATCAGCATATTTACGCATTTTTTGCCTATTGCCTCTCTACTTTGAGCTGGGTTGTGATGAAAGACTATAAGCAGTTTTATACTTATTCTAGAAACGGGGTTAGTAAGGCCACAAAAAAGCAGTACTACTGGGATATGTTCAAACTGATATTTTTCAAGGTAATTTACATCATTTATATGATCATTATTCCGATCTGGGTATTGGGTTACAGTGGTGGACTCATTGCCGGTGGCTTTTTACTGATGCACGCCATCGGTGGTTTTGTGCTGTCTACAGTATTTCAACTGGCGCATGTTGTTGAAGGTGCCGAGTTTCCGATGCCAAACGAAAAAGGTGAAATTGAAAATGAGTGGGCGATCCATCAACTTTTGACCACCGCCGATTTTGGACATTCAAATAAACTGCTGACCTGGTATGCAGGTGGGCTTACCCATCAGATCGAACATCATGTCTTTCCTGATATCTGTCATATTCACTATCCAAAAATTGCACCGATTGTTGAGCAAACAGCTAAAGAATTTGGCATTCCTTACAACAACAGTCCAGGCTATTTTACGGCCCTTGCATCGCATGTAAAAATGCTCAAGAAATTTGGACTGCAAAGCGATTTTGATCTGGCAAACGTTTAGGAATTTATTCAAATTCCCATCCGATATCTTTTCTGAAGTATTTTCCTTCAAACTGAATAGTTGCAGCATTTTGGTTAGCTACCGTCAATGCTTCTGCCAAGCTATCACCCGCAGAACTAATTGCCATTACCCGCCCTCCGTTAGTCAGTAATTTGCCGTCGTGAAGTACTGTGCCTGCATGAAACAGTAAACTGCGACCGGCGACTGCTGTTTCTGTAATTTGGGTTCCTTTTTCATAAGCTTCCGGATAGCCCTTACTTACCAGCATTACAGTGGCGTAATGTAAAGTGCTCTGCACACATGGATGATCATGCAGCGTTTGCATTTTCAATGAAGCTAATAAAGGCAGGAGATCATTTTCGATACGGGGCATCACTACTTCTGTTTCCGGATCGCCCATACGGCAGTTATATTCAATCACAAAGGGTTCATTATTTACTTTGATCAAACCGATAAAAATGAAGCCTTTATAAATAATTTTTTCCTGCTGCAAACCCAGTAGGGTAGGTTTGATAATCCGTTCTTCTACTTTTTGCATAAAAACGGGATCGGCAAACGGTACCGGTGAAATGGCGCCCATGCCTCCTGTATTGAGCCCCGTGTCGCCTTCGCCGATGCGCTTATAATCTTTTGCTGAGGGTAATAACTGGTAATTTTGGCCGTCTGTCAATATAAATACAGAGCATTCAATACCAGTCAAAAATTCTTCGATAACTACCTTGTCGCCGGCATTGCCAAATTTTCTGTCAAGGATCATTTCCTTAAAAGCCGCAAGGGCATCTTCTCGCGATGCTGCGATCACAACTCCTTTCCCTGCAGCTAAGCCGTCTGCCTTTAACACCACCGGCAAGGCATGTTGCTGTAAATAAGCAATTCCTTCTTCATAATCAGCAGATGAAAATGCCCTGTAAGCAGCAGTGGGAATTTTCATTTTTTGCATAAACTCCTTTGCAAAGCCCTTACTCCCTTCCAGTTGCGCGCCCGCTGCAGAAGGTCCGACCAGGTGTATATGTTGCAGGGCTTCCTGCTGAAAGAAGTCGTAAATGCCAAGTACCAGAGGGTCTTCGGGCCCCACCAGTACCAGATCGATTGAGTGTTGCAGGCAAAAAGCCTTTAATTCTTCAAATTGAGTTACGGCAATCGGTACATTGATGCCACAGTCGGCTGTTCCCGGATTGCCAGGGGCAATGTAAAGCTGTTTGCAGAATGGACTTTGAGCAATTTTCCATGCAAACGCATGTTCACGGCCACCACTGCCAAGTATAAGTATATTCATCGTATTAAATGTGTGCGAAGATAGAGATTGTTGCATATAAAATTTACAGGGCAACAGAATCTTTTTAAGGAGGCTCTGCCATCCTTTGTGATTGCGGTCTGCGTACGGAAATTTTGCACTTACCTGATGTCGATCACCTTAAGCTGAATAGAGGTAGTACCGTTCCAGTTATTTTCTTCAATATGATATAGAATATCAAAGCTATTTCCTGATTTGATCATCGCTGCTTTGTCAGCCATATTAAAACCGATACCATTGATGGCTTTACTTTGACCCTGACTGATCACCAGCCGTAAATGTTTGTCTTTTACAATAGAAGAATAACCTTTGTAGTCGCTTACCTTTCTGCTGATAAATACGGGTTTCATATTTTCAGGACCATGCGGTGCAAACTGGTTGAGTATATTTAAAAAGCCGGGAGTGATTTCAGATAATTTAAGTTCTGCATCAATTTCTATTTCCGGTTCAAATAACTCTTCGGCTACCCGGCTGCGAACCACCTCGTCAAATTTTTTGGCAAAAGGTAGAAACTGACTTTCATCGAGGGTTAAGCCGGCGGCAAAATAATGACCACCGTAGTTTTCAAGATATTCGGCACATTCATTCAAGCCTTCAAATAAATTAAACCCTTTGATTGAACGCGCAGAGCCGGTTAGCTTTCCGTTACTGCAGGTTAGCACGATGGTGGGCCGGTAATGATGCTCAATGAGTCGTGAGGCTACAATGCCTACTACGCCTTTATGCCAGTGTGGTTGGTAAACAACGGTTGATCTGAGGTGAGTCAATTCCGTGTTTTGCGACATCAGATCCAGTGCTTCAAGCGTGGTTGGTTTATCCAAATCTTTCCGGTCGTTATTGTCAACTTGCAGCAATTGTGCCAGGGCCATGGCTTTTTGGAGGTCGGTTTCTACAAATAAGTCAACGGCCTTACGACCATCATCCATTCTGCCAGCAGCATTCACACGGGGGGCAATGATAAAAACCAGATCGGTAATGGTGAATGTTTTATTGATTTCACTGATCATTTTTAATGCCTGCACCGGGATCGATGGATTCCTGTTTACCTTTGCAAGACCAAGCACAGCAAGGGTTCTGTTTTCGCCTGTTACCGGTACTATATCGGCTGCGATCGCAGTGGCCACCAGATCCAGATGCTGATCAGCTATCTCGGTGCTGATATTATTTTGTATGGCAAAAGCAGTAATGAGTTTGTATCCGATACCACATCCGCAGAGTTCTTTATACGGATAATGACAGTCCGCTTGCTTAGGATTTAAAATGGCAAGCGCTTGTGGAATTTCGCTGCCCGGTAAATGATGGTCACACACAATCGTGTCGATGCCTTTTGAATGGGCCTGGGCGATAAGCGCTGTAGATTTGATACCGCAGTCGAGCGTAATGATGAGTTTAAAATTATTTTCTACTGCATAGACAATTCCTTTTTGCGACAGTCCATAACCCTCCGTAAAGCGGTGTGGAATATAGTATTCGATTTGCGGGTATAAATTTTTGAAAAATGTAAACACCACTGCAACTGCAGTAGTGCCATCTACATCATAGTCACCATAAATCAGAATTTTTTCTTCATTTGCGATGGCGTCCAGTATGCGGTTCACCGCCTTTTGCATATCCTTCATTAAAAAAGGATCGTGTAGTTGGTCGCTGCTGGTTCTGAAGAATTTTCTGGCATCTTCAAAATTTTCAACACCTCGCTGGGCCAGGAGTCTGCACAATACCGGATGTATTTTTAATTGTGCATGCAGGTTTTGAATAACCTTTTCATCGGTTTTTTTGAGGGTCCATCTTTTTTGCATCTGTAGTAAATTATTTATAAGTAACGGTCAAAAAGTTGTACAAGATAAATTAAAAAAATAGATTTCTGAAAAGCAAATTGCTGTTATGTTTGTTTGTGAAAGCATCGAAAAACAAGGCGCGCAAATTTTAAATTCGTACCGGCAGAATCCTGATCAGAAACAGGCAGGCAAATCGCGTTTACAAATGATTCATATTTGAAGGTAGTATTTTCTCCAAAAACTGAAATGAGAAGTCGTCTTCCTGAATTAATAGCGCGATGAATAATTACTCAATCAGGCGAGTATTATTTATTCCCATTTGAAAACTTTGACGGCAATGGCATATACGGCAACGCCCCAAATGCCCATGATGCCGATTTGCTGCCAGCAATCGACGATTGATCTGCCTTCAAACGCCACGGCACGCATGGCATCGTTTAGCTGGGTCAGCGGAAGTATTTTGCAAAAGGGTTGCAGCCATGAAGGAAAATTATTTACGCTCAGAAATACACCCGAAAGCAATAATTGTGGCATGGTGATCATGTTTGCCAGAGGCGGTATCATGGCCTCGTTTTTAGCCAGACTACTGATCACAAATCCCATTCCCAAAAAGAGGATGAGGCCGATGCAACAAAGTGCCAGCATCTGTAAAAAAGTGCTGATGCCATGTATCAGGGTAAATCCAAATGCAAAATGCCCTACCAGAATAATGATAGACGACGACATTAATTGCAGCAACAAGCGGGCTATGCCTTCCGAAAAAATAATATGTATGCGCTTGACAGGTGTGGCGAAAAAGCGCTTCAGTACCAATGTTTGACGTAAGGTAAAAAAGACAAAGGCCGTGCCGAATATACCGGCGCTCAACATCGAAAACCCCAGCATACCCGGCAGAAAAAAGTCGAGGTATTTGTATTCGCGTCCTTGTATGGCAGCAGGTGTACTGATCGTTGCGATTTTTTTATTTTCCGGAAATTGCGTGTTATTGAGCGTATCCAGCACGCTGTTTAAAATTTGCCGGGCAACATTCACATCATTGCCTGCGGCATTGCAGGTTTTAAATTCTATATCATAATAAGGCGCACTTATTTCATTGAGCAGCTTAACATTAATAATAGCTGCAATTTTTCCTTTGTTAAATTCTTCAGCCTGCTTTACACTGTCGTCAAACTTCAGCACATTCACCACCGGCAGGTTTGAAAGTGTTTTATAAATGTAATTCAGCGTGTCGCTTTGCCGGGCAAATACAATATCCACTTTGTAGCCGTTATTACTCATGAGTCCAAAAGCACAAATAAAGATCAGCGGAAAGGCAATACTGAAAAAAATGGCAGACGGACTTTTTAACATACTTTGCAGGCTACCTTTGGTAAGGGCCCTGAGTGCTGTAAACTGACTGTATGGTTGCGGCATGGCAGCAAATATAATAACTAATTAAATGATCAGTAGTTTGTTTCTTAACAATACAGGAGCTTACCTGCGAAAGAACCGCAGCCTGCTTTAATTGTTAAACAACTGAAACATGATGCCAAACCGATAATCAAGTGTTTGGTAGTATCGGGAATTAGGATTTTGAAGAAGATCGTAATTGAGGCTTACAAAGGAATACCCACGACCAAATCGTTGCACGTATCCAACTCCAGCAAGCACAGAGGGGATGGTAGTGCGTTGGGCATTTTCAATTATTTTTCCGGTGGTGAGGTTCACACTATAATCACGGACAAATTTTACATTGTTCAGCTCAGGTTCAAAATTAAGCAAGAGGAAGTTTTTGATAATATAGCGCGCGTAAATACTGAAGGAGTAGCCAGGATATTTATGCTTAAAAGTTTCTGTGGCATAGGTAACCGGATTGGTATAATCTTCTGCCTGCTGAAAGTAGTTAAAGCCTAAGGTTGCCCCGGCTGTAAAATTATCCGTAAAAGCGTAGCCCAGCGAGGGTGCTAAGTAGATAGAAAAGGCACGGTATCCTGCCCCGGCGCCTATGCCGCCTCCAAATAATAATCGTGTACGATCTAAGCCTGTTGTTTTCTGACCTTTTTTGGAAGGTAAGTGCGAAAGTCCGATTCCCGGTGAGGCTACTGCAAATGTTGAAACTAGGGTGAACAAATACACCACGATCATCTTTTTCATACAAAGTATTTTATACAAATATACGTAGTTCCGGTGGTTAGCTCTTGCTAAGAAATTGAAAAAGTAGCCGGCGTTAAGATTCGTTACTCAAGCAAATATTTTTTTTCAATGCCTTGGTATATTTTTTCTACAGACGATCTGCCGATGACCAGATCAGTATTTTTTGATCTGTGTTTTGAAGGCTGATCTATTTTTGTATTTGGCCGGTGCACAGGTTCACCCGGGTAAGAATGATATTATTTGCCAGTAATTTTATATTACCATTGCATTACTACCGGTATTGAGTGAAATAGCTTTCATACTGAAAGGCTATTAAAGAATGAATCATATTCACTATTAGCTGCCCGCGATCTGATAAGGTTTGTGCGGCTTATTTCAGATAGTTATTTTCTATTGAAATATGCAGCAATTGAGTTTTACTTTTGAGAAAAAGTACTTATGAAATCCATTTATTTTAGTTGCCTGCTGATCGCACTGTCAGTTTCTTCCATTGCTCAACATGTGGGAATTGTACGTAAAAATTTTTATTCGCAATACTACGATTCAGTACTGAATATAAATGTGCAGATGTTTGATTCGTCTACCATCCGACTCGGTTCTGTCAACACCCAAACAGGCAATGTTACCAATCTGGGGGGCGCTGAATATACAATGAACATCAATCTTACAGGTGCAACAGTAGATCCGTACGCAAACAGGTATTTTGTAAGCAGCGGTAATAACCTGCTTACTTTCGATATTGCGAATGGCGCACTGGCGGGTAATGCACCGATCAGTGGCCCTCTGGCAACAAGCGCGTTTCAAAACTATCGTTTCAATCCGAGTGACACAGTGATTTATGGATTAGTACCGGATAATTATTATTCCACCTATTTCGATAGCCTGACTATGAGTTTGGTTCAGGTACTTGATTCAGCCCATATCCGCTTCGCTTCCATTGATCCTGTGAGCGGTATCTATGCACTCATCGGCAATGCTCACCTTGATAATGTGTACACGCTGGCCGGTAATTCAATCGATCCGCATCAGATGGTTTTTTACTATTCCGCTGTGGATACACTGGTTGGGATCGATTTGTACACGGGTTCAGTCTACTCGCAAGCGGCGATACAACTACCTCCACATGCTTTTTTTGAGAATTTTACATATAGTTGCGCGGACTCTTCCATCTATGGGCTCACCCGTCAGAATTACTTCGTGACGGTTTATGACAGTGTATTACAGCAATTTGTAGATTTGCTCGACTCAACGACCATTCGCCTGTCAAAAATTGATCCGGCTACCGGTATTGTTTCTTACATTTCGCCTTCAGGAATTGCCCTGGGCGCCACTTTAAACGGTAGTTGCTTTATTGACCCCAATACGATGACTTATTATTTTAGTACAGGTCCGGATCTGGTAGGAGTGTCTTTGCTTACCGGTTTGATCACTACGTCGGTTGTAAAAACCTTTCAGGGGGGAGCTACTTTTTTTGATATGATGCGAAGTACGCAAAATTGTTTTGGTTCCGAAAAAGTCAGAACGCAGATTGCAACAACATCTTCAGCGCTTTCTGACGTTTCACCAACAATGTTGCGAATCGTGCCCAATCCGGCTCATGACTACTTTTCAATTCAAAGCGCCGTACCTGTAAGCGCAATGAATGTTTATGACCTTGCAGGAAAACTGCTGCTATCCTCCAGCGCTCCAAGCCTGAATATAAGGGACCTCCCACCGGGATTATACTCAGTGAAATTGACACATAATACAGGTGAAGTTTCTGTTTTGAAATTACTCAAACAGTAGCCGGGCTTACTAACTTGCGCATACCAGATTTTTTTTGTGCGCTTTGTTATAAATACTTTTGCACTCAATTCGGGTGATCGGAAAGCGTATTATTTTTTTTAGGAACATCGACTGCTGCTGATTGAAGGACAGAACTTCACCCGTTACATGATGTGATCTTCAGGCACTTATTTTAGTTGTTTAGATAGTGCCGGGTAACATTAGCCAGGCCTGTTTAAATTAGTGAGTATGTAAAGGTCTAAAGCATCATTTGCCGATGTTTTTTTCATCGGTATACACCTGCAGCGCAAAGCAATAGCTGGTTTGCATTTATAAAGGATGCTGATATAGTATAGCCGCAAGGGCATTTGTTTTATACAAGATACTTGCCCGTTTCATTATTTGCTTTTAGCGCAGGTGTAAAAAAAAACTGCCCGTATCCGGACAGTTTTTTCTGAATCAATAATTCGACTATTTTGCGAAATGGTGGTAATATTTTTTGCCATCTAATTCCATGACTAATACATAATTGCCGGCAGCTAAGGCAGTTGTTTGCAACTTGTAATGTCCATTTGCCAGTTTCTCAATATTGACAGCTTGTGTAGTGCCATTTACACCCATAATGACAAATCTTACATCGCTCTGGCTTTCTTTATTTTTGTAAAAAAGAAAATCAGCCACCGGATTAGGGAATAGCTCAATACCTGTTTTTTCGATGCTGTTGATATTGGCCGGTACGAGTGTCGTAAATGTAGCGTCAGCACTGGAAGTGATACCATTGGCGTTGGTGGCTTTTACCCTGTAATGATATAGAGTGCCTGCATTCAGACCTGTAATATTTCCGGTTGCTGCTACGGCTGTATTCCCCGTTACAGGATTTGGAGTCATATTAGCTGTGCTGCCATAAGAAACAGTGGTTCCGTATTCGATGATAGCACCTGTATTGCTGTTATTTGCATTGATCTGCGCGTTCACAGTTGCACCGCTGGTGGTTATACTGGTTGCTGTAACACTTGTCACTGTTGGAGAAAGAGCCGCCGCTGCTGCATTAAAGGTAAAAGCATCTGTATCAAACTCATCATTGTTGCTGCCGCCTGTAAAGTCAACCGCATTGCCTGCAACAAATACATTTAAGGTGCTTCCTGCAGCGGGTGCTGTCCAGTCGAAAGTCCATGTTGTGTTATTGGCTGCTGCTGCTTTTGGAGTGGTATGGCGGAGTTCCTGCGTGCCATTTAGTGCCATGCCAGCACCGGCAGCCAGTGTGCCAATGTCGACTGTTAAATTAAAACCAGCCCTGATTTTGCTGGCATTGGTAATGGTTAAGGTCAGTGGATATGTGGTGCCTGCCACAAAGCCTGCACCCGGTATGCCGGTAACAGTCATTGTTGTATTTTGACTACCATTATGACATCCGCCTGCAGGTCCGCAACCTGATTGACTTTTGCCTGTAATACCACCGCTGTTTGATGAAAACAGGAAAGCTGCGACGGTGCAAAAGCACAGTACATAGATAAATTGTAGTTTTTTTGATTTCATATCACGAATTTTTGCAGATTAAATTTCTTAATCTTTTTTTGTAAATTGCTTGTGTTGAATGTGACCATCACTTAAAAAAGAAAGTACATAATGGCCAGCAGATAAATGATGCGTATCGAAACTGTATGTGCCGGCATTCACTTTTGTGCCGCTTAACAGGGTTTTTCTGCCATTGATATCTGTTGCAAATACAGATGTTAAGTTAACAGCACCCTGTGCTTCAATATTTAAATGATCTGTACACGGATTGGGATACAAATTAGAGATTGTTTGTTCAACATCCTTCACCGCGTTTGGTATTGCCTTCACATAGTCGATGGTAATTTTACTCCATTGATCGCCGCTGTCACTGTTGTTATTATTTACAGCATTGCCCGCTACATTAAAGGTTACTGAAGAAGTCGCCGGTGCAGTCCAGCTAAAGTTCCAGGTTGCATCGCCTGCCACAATAGTGAGTGGGGCTGTATGATGCAGTTCTGTGCCACCCATCAGCATGGTGTTGGCCGGTGCATTAGACAGGGTGCCTCCAGTGACACTCAAATCAAACCCCGCTGCTAATTTTGTAGCGTTCGTAATTTTTAAAGTGAGTGAATAGGTAGTGCCCGCCACATATCCTCCGGCAGGAATACCTGTGATAGCAATTGAAGTGGCTGCATTGGCAGAACCATGGCAACTGCCACAACCGATCGTACTGGCACCCATCACGCCCTGACTGGCATTGGCTGAAGAGCTAAACACAATATAAGTGGTGACTGAACCCAGGCATACAAGTGCCGAAAAAAGTAACTTTTTTGATTTCATATATATTATTTAAGGACTAAATATATAAATAAATGTTGAAACATCTACTTTTTCGTAGTTGAAATCTCAAAAAAAAGGATGCGCACATCGCACGCGGTTGCCGATCATGAGTACTTGAGGGCTCGCCTGGATGTATGGCCGTATTTTTAAACCTAGATTTTTCAGTTGGAAAGTACTCGAGATGGAATTACGTCCAAAAGCTGCATAAAACCGGTAAAAGCATCATTATGGTTGCTTTTTATCTTGTTGTAAATGTACACAGATGCAGATCTCAGAGAATCCTAAATTTAGGAAACTACGTATTGCAAAATCTACGTTCATTGATAACAGCGAGAAAGTTTCACTGACTGAAAATAGGTTTGCGAATCGTAACCTTATTTCAATATTTCCCTCGAAATGACCAGTTTTTGAATTTCGGAAGTCCCTTCGCCGATGGTGCAAAGCTTGCTGTCCCTGTAGTATTTTTCAACTGGAAAATCTTTTGTGTAACCGTAGCCACCAAAAATTTGCACTGCTTCCGTCGCAACTTTTACAGATATTTCGGAGGCATAATATTTTGCCATGGCACTTTCTTTAGTCACCTTTTCGCCACGGATAATGAGGTCTGCGGCCTGATAGATCAATAATTCAGCAGTTTCAATTTGTGTGGCCATATCGGCCAGTTTCCATTGAATCGCCTGAAAATTAGCAATTGGCTGATCAAATTGTTCGCGCTCTTTAGCATATTTTACCGATGCATCAAACGCACCTTTGGCAATACCCAGTGCGAGTGCAGCAATCGAAATACGACCTCCGTCCAGTATTTTCATGGCCTGTTTAAATCCATCTCCAACTTCACCCAATCGCTGACTATCGGCAATCCGGCAATTGTCAAAAACGAGTTCTGTCGTTTCGGAGGCACGCATTCCTAATTTATTTTCTTTCTTACCTGCGCTAAAACCCGGTGTCCCTTTTTCGATCGCAAAGGCGGTTACGTTGTCTTTTGAACGGGGTTCGCCGGTGCGGCATAATACCACCGCCACATCGCCTGTTTTACCATGAGTGATCCAGTTTTTGGTGCCGTTAATCAACCAGTGGTCGCCATCTTTGGTAGCTACGCACTTCATATTACCGGCATCCGAACCAGTGTTGGCTTCGGTAAGGCCCCAGGCTCCGATCCATTCACCGCTTGCCAGTTTTGGAATATATTTTTGTTTGATCTCTTCGCTTCCGAATTTGTAAATATGATTGGTGCAAAGCGAATTATGCGCTGCAACGGATAAACCGATCGAACCACACACTTTGGCTATTTCACTGACCACGGTAATGTATTCAAAATAACTAAGCCCCGAGCCGCCATACTCTGCAGGTATCAGCACACCCATCAGTCCGAGTTCGCCGAGTTTGCGAAATACTTCTACCGGAAATTCCTGTGTCTCATCCCATTGCATCATTTTTGGCCGGATCTCTTTCTCGGCAAAATCGCGGATCATACCGGCTATTTGTGACTGCATTTCAGTTGGCGCAAAATTCATAAGTGGCTTGTTTTTATTGAATAGTTAGATAGGGTGCAATTTTACGAAATATTTCTTCATTTATCAAGTCAATTTCTTTCAGTTGGGCAAGGTCACTTAAATGATATCCATTCTTTTTTCTGAGGTCAACGATCGCTCTTGCAATTTCGCCCTTTAAATACGGATGCAGGTTCATTTCTGCCAGCGTAGCTTCATTAAGTTTTATTTTTATGATCAGGGCTTTGTTAATGCTGATGCAGGGCTTGATAACGTCATAGGTTTCGGCTGAAATACCCCACACTTCCCTGAGTTGTTCTGCGCTTGTAAACCCTCCCAATTTTTTTCTGTATTGTACAATGTTCATCGAAAGTTTGCTGCCGATACCTCTTAATCTGACTAGCTGAGCCGTATCTGCACTATTCAGTTCAACATGAATTTGGTTGGCCGCTTTTCTTTCAAAATGACTGGCAGCCCCGGCAATCCGAATATAAGGTTCCAACTGATTGTACTCATCTTCATGTAAGCCATAAATTCGGCGTAAACTTTCATTGTTGTAAAAACGACCACCTTTATGGCGGTAATTCATTAAAGTTCGCACCAGTTTGTCGCGCAGTCCCAGTTTTTTAAACCCGGCAGAATCCAGCGTATTGGGGTCAAAGTTAAAGGGCGTCAGTTTTTGCGGTTCTCCGTTTTTGTCACTAAAATACTGTTCGCTGCTTTGTTTTTCGTCGGTATGAATAAGCTTCATCATCTGCTGTAGTTCAGCATTTGGCCGTGCTATTTCTTCTTTGAAAAAATAAGGCATTAAAAAATAGCACACTGTACAGGTGAGACTGCCGGCCATTAAAGTAAGGATCGCACGGCTTTGATTCCGGGTAAACGTAAAATAATTTTTGAGCATGATAGTAGGTTATGCAAAACGAAAGTACGACATCCTTTTAATTCTGCAAATCCCTTATTTTGCGCAGCAACAGGTCTCTGTTTTTAGCCTGTCGACGAATGGCTTAAGAACTGATGCCATTGGTTACAGCCTCTTTCCAGATTTTTTTTACTAATCCTTGCAGCACACTGCCGGGGCCTACTTCCGTAAATTCGGCTGCGCCATCCTGCTGCATTTGCAGCACCGTTTGCGTCCATCGGACCGGTGCCGTTAGTTGCTCAATGAGGTTTTGCTTAATGGCTACCGGATCGCTCACAGCCTGCGCGTTTACATTTTGATACACCGGGCAATCAGGAACGGAAAATACAGTTTCTTCAATAGCTGCCTGCAGTTCCTTTTTGGCTGGTTCCATCAAAGGTGAATGAAAGGCTCCGCCAACCGGCAATACCAGGGCCCGTTTTGCACCGGCTTCTTTCATTTTTATACAGGCGATTTCGATGCCTTGCAGACTGCCTGAAATTACCAGTTGGCCCGGACAATTATAGTTGGCTGCCACCACCACTTCGTTTTCAATTGAAGCACAGATTTCTTCCACTTTATGGTCGTCCAGATTTAACACTGCAGCCATCGTAGACGGATTGAGATCGCAGGCCTTTTGCATGGCATTCGCCCGCTTGGCTACCAGCCTGAGTGCGTCTTCAAACTTCAGGGTATTATTAGCTACCAAAGCGGTAAACTCACCCAGCGAATGGCCGGCTACCATGTCGGGACGCAAGCCTTCATTAACTTTAAACAAAATAATGGCATGCAGAAAAATGGCAGGCTGAGTGACATTTGTTTGCTTCAGATCTTCGGCACTGCCGTTAAACATGATATCAGAAATTCTGAACCCCAGAATTTCATTGGCCTGCTCAAATAGTGCTCTGGCATGTTCATTTTGTTCATAAAGTTCTTTGCCCATGCCCGGAAACTGTGAGCCCTGTCCGGGAAAAATAAATGCGTGTTTCATGCTGAATTTTATTTCTGAAAATGTGAAAGTAGACACAGAAATTGTTTTATCAAACTTTATTGTGGTACTATGTAATGTGAATCTTGTTTTTTACTTTTGATTGAATAATTACGCACCCTATGAAAAAAGCAAAAACACCCTTGCTTCGTCTCCTGCAGCATAGTTTCAGTCAGGTTACTCATCAGCAAAATACCTCCAGAAGAAAATTTCTGCATCAAAGTCTTTTAGGCGCCGGTGCCATGATGATGGGATCTGTACCTTTGGCCGCCTTCGCTTCCGGGCAACCCCGCATCGTTATTTTGGGTGCGGGCATAGCCGGATTGCACGCCGCCTACATTTTAAAAGAACAAGGAATTCAATTTGATTTATTTGAAGCCGGTAAACGAGCCGGCGGACGCATGTATTCAGCTAAAGATCTGATCGGGGAAGGTATTGTGACAGAATTGGGTGCCGAATTTATTGACAGCACCCATGAAGATATGCTTCAATTGGCTAAGAAATTTGATTTGCCCCTGATCGACACAGAAAAGGATATTCCTTTACAGAAATATGTTTATTATTTTGGTGGAAAAAAATATAACTGCAACGATGTCACTGAGGCATTGCAACCTTATGCTGCTGCCATAAGCGCTGATATAGCCACCTTGCCCGATATGATCCGGTATGATAATTATGGAAATGCGAAGCAATGGGATGGTCTGTCGATCATGGATTACTTAAGGTCTAAAGGCATGGGTGGATGGTTACTGTCGCTCTTTAATGTCGCATTTACTACGGAATATGGACTGGAGGCATCTGAACAGTCGGCCCTGAATATGTTACTTTTGCTCGATACAGAATTGCCGGGTTGCAGTTTGTTCGGTAGCAGCGACGAGCGTTATAAAATAGCAGGTGGTAATCAGCGTATAACCGATGAACTGGCCTCCAGAGTGGGTGAAATTAATTTTGGATATGAAGTAACCAGAATCAGAAATGCTGGGCCTGGGTACCGGGTTTATTTCGCCAATGGCGAAAAAGTAAAAGCAGATTATATCATTTGTACCATTCCGTTTTCAATCTTAAAGGAGATCGAACTGGACCTCAAAGAAATGACTGATATTAAACGCAAGTGTATAGATGAACTGGGTTATGGCCGAAATGCGAAAACCTTTGCCGGCTATCGAACGGACGTATGGCGGAAAAAAGGCTGTCTGGGTGAGATTTTTACTGACCGCAATTTTCAGCTTGGCTGGGAGCATTCGCATCTGCAGCAAACACAGACTTTTGGGTACACATTCTTCACGGGCGGTATCGAAAGTGATGCTGTGAAAGATTGGTCGCTCGAAGAAAAGGTGCAGCGTTATACAACGCAGATGGATGAGGTATTTCCGGGAAGTAAAAATGAACTGAATGGCAAACAGGGGCAATTTTACTGGCCTGCGTATCCATACGCAAAAGCCAGCTACGCCTGTTATCGGGTGGGGCAGTGGTGCAGTATTGCCGGCGCTGAATCTGACGCAGTCGGTAATATCCTGTTTGCCGGTGAGCATTGCAGTTTTAATTTTCAGGGCTTTATGAATGGAGGTGCAGAAACAGGCCGGGTAGCCGCCGAAAATCTGATCCGGGTTTTGAAGTAAGGTTTGCCCAAATCCTGCAGGCGTTTTGTGTCGTTCTGCTTTTCAATTGCTTTTTTGTCTTTTATAAATTCGTACATTTGGCCACACTATGCGTAATCTCTATATGATTGCAGGTTGTAACGGTGCGGGCAAAACAACGGCCAGTGATACCATTTTGCCTGAAGTGCTAAACTGCCGTGAGTTTGTAAATGCCGATAATATAGCCCGCGGTCTCTCGCCTTATAATGTAGAGTCGGTAGCTTTTGAAGCGGGACGTATTATGCTGGGCCGCATCAGCGAATTGCTGGAGGCTGGGGTTGACTTTGCCATCGAAACGACGCTGTCTACCCGCAGTTATGTTTCTTTAGTACATCGGGCTCATGCAAGGGGATATAAAGTAACCCTCATTTATGTATGGCTCGAAAGCTATGAACTGGCTATAGACAGGGTCGCTGGCCGGGTTTCAAAAGGAGGACATCATATTCCTTCCCATATCATTAAACGTCGCTATGAACGTGGAATCCATAATCTGGTGAAATTGTATATCCCCATTGTGGACCTTTGGTCGGTAACTAATAACACACACAACGAACTGGAAACAATTGCAAAAGGCGAACAATTTATTGCTCATTCCATAATAAATGAATACTTTTGGGATCAAATTCAAACAATTGCAAATGGTAACGAAAGGAACGATTAGTCAAGAGAATGAAATTTTATTGAATAAAATTTCATTAGGATTTAAAAAAGCCTACGAAAAACTAGTGAAGGAATCTGCCTTACATGGCGAGTCACTGGCCTTCGGCAAAAACGGGAAAACCGTGTATGTACCTGCAGTAGAACTCCTGAAGGACATCGAAAACAAAAAGAAACGATAGTTTTTATTCCCTCCCATTCCGCCACGGTGGACTTTATTTTAATCTCAGAATTTTATTAATCAGAGGTCATTCTGTACCTGTGCCTGATCTTTTTGGTAAAAAAGTCACGATTTTTATGTCAAAATAGTAATAAATATGACAGACTTACACCAAAATAGACTTGGCACAATCATTGACAATTAGAAAATGTTCATTTAAAAAAACTTAAAAACTAAAATAATGGGAAAAATAATCGGAATTGATTTAGGTACAACCAACTCATGCGTGAGTGTAATGGAAGGCAACGAGCCAGTAGTGATCGCAAACGATGAAGGCAAACGTACCACACCGTCGGTCGTTGGATTTTTGAAAAACGGAGAACGCAAAATTGGAGATCCGGCCAAACGGCAAGCTATTACCAATCCTGTTAATACCATCATGAGTATTAAAAGGTTTATGGGTCGCCGTTTTGATGAGGTAGCGGAAGAAATTTCGCAAAGTTCTTACAAAATAGTAAAAGGTGATAATAACACACCGCGCGTTGACATTGACGGCCGTTTGTACACACCGCAGGAAATCTCAGCAATGGTATTGCAGAAAATGAAGAAGACTGCGGAGGATTTTTTAGGGCAGGAAGTAACAGAAGCCGTTATTACAGTGCCGGCCTACTTTAATGATGCGCAACGTCAGGCTACCAAAGAAGCGGGTGAAATCGCAGGTCTTACCGTAAAAAGGATTATCAATGAGCCTACTGCTGCTGCATTGGCCTATGGGTTAGATAAAAAGCATGCTGACAGTAAAATAGTCGTGTTTGATTTGGGTGGTGGTACGTTCGACGTTTCAGTTCTTGAACTGGGTGACGGTGTATTTGAAGTAAAATCTACCAATGGCGATACGCATCTGGGTGGTGACGACTTTGATAAATGTATCATGGATTGGTTGGCGAACGAATTTAAAGCAGAAGAAAATGTGGATTTACGTAAAGATCCGATGAGTTGGCAGCGTTTGAAAGAAGCTTCAGAAAAGGCAAAAGTGGAACTTTCTTCAGCTACTGAAACAGAGATCAATCTGCCTTACATCACAGCGATCGATAATGTGCCGAAACATCTGGTGAAAAAACTGACACGGGCTAAATCTGAGCAATTGGTTGACTCACTGGTTGAGAGAACCCTGGAGCCTTGCCGCAAAGCACTGAAAGATGCAGGGATAGAAGCTAAAGATCTGGATGAAGTGATTCTGGTAGGTGGTAGTACCCGTATTCCAAAAATACAGGAAGTGGTAGAACGCTTTTTTGGGAAAAAACCTAACCGCAGTGTCAATCCCGATGAAGTGGTTGCCATTGGTGCAGCGATTCAGGGTGGGGTATTAAGTGGTGATGTAAAAGATGTGTTGCTGCTTGATGTGACTCCATTATCTCTAGGTATAGAAACCCTGGGTGGTGTTTTTACAAAATTGATCGAAAGCAATACGACGATTCCTTCCAAAAAGTCTGAAACCTTCTCAACGGCTGCAGAAAATCAGCCTAGTGTAGAGATCAATGTACTGCAGGGCGAACGACCTATGGCAAAAGATAATAAGAATCTGGGTAAATTTATACTGGACGGTATCCCGCCCGCACCAAGAGGTGTACCGCAAATTGAGGTAACTTTTGATATCGACGCCAATGGCATTATTCAGGTAAGTGCAACAGATAAAGGAACGGGTAAGAAGCAAAATATCAGAATTGAAGCCGGAAGTGGTTTGAGCAAAGAAGAGATCGAAAAAATGCGGAATGACGCCAAGCTGAATGAAGACGCCGATAAGAAAATGAAAGAAGAGATCGAAAAGGTGAATATGGCAGACAGCCAGATCTTTAATTCTGAAAAGCAATTAAAAGATTATGGTGATAAAATACCTGCAGATAAGAAGCAAGTCATTGAAGACGCCCTAGGCAAATTGAAAATGGCCCATGCTTCCAGGGATTTGTCAGCGATCGATTCGAGTCTGGAAGCATTGAATGCAGCCTGGCAGGCAGCGAGTGAAGAATTGTATAAAGCGATGAACGATCAGCCTCAGGGTGGTGCCGCTGATGCCGGTGCACAAAGCGGCCATGCTGATCAGACAGCAACAGACGATATTCAGGATGCTGAGATTGTAGATGAAAAGTAAGCGACCTATTGACGCGCAATAAATAGATATATAAAAAAACCTCAGGATTTCCTGAGGTTTTTTTATATATGTAAATTGAAATTAATATGTTTCATTAAAGTTCGTAACCAACTCCGACGCAACTATTTCTGGTCGCGGCCAAATATTAACATTAGAATAACTATGCATTTTAACGTATCCTAAAGAGCTAATGAGTTGATATATAATAGATAAAATATATACTTTACATATAATATAAAATAAATATTTTTTGTTGCAACAGGTATTAGGTGGCAACAACCAACTTTATCTGTTACATTCGCAGTCCGAAAATTTTACCATTAAATTTAACAAATTATCTATGCAACAACCGTGCCAAACTTCAAATTACCTTAAAAAATTAGCATTTTTAATGTTAATGATTTTTAATGTAGTCACCTCATTTGCTCATACAGTTGACTCGTACACAAGTGCCTGTAATGCGGGGCCTAACTATAGTGTGCAGCCAAATGTATCGTCTGTGAATAATAATTCCAACTATGCCTGGCAGTATTACAACGGAGCCTCATGGGTTTGTATTGTGAATGGCAATAATACTATTAACGGGAATGTCTATACTGTTACCGGTGCAACCTATACAGCAACCCAATACCCCGGGCCTATCGTCTTCACAAATCCTAATAATGGCTTGCAGGGTTTGCAGATCAGATGTCTGATTTCTGATGGGGCCAACCCGTGCAATATGCCTGCAGGTAATACTTGGACTTCAAACGTGAACCATTTTATTTCTGTTAACGGATCGCCTTGCTCATGTAATAATGTTACAACCGCTGGCAGCATCGGTTATGATGAAACATTTTGTGGGGTGAGTTTTGATCCTTCAAATATTGTAAGTGTAAGTTTGCCAACCGGTGGTATGGGCACTATAGAATATGTTTGGCTGGTTTCTACCGATGGAGGTAACACATCTAATGTTATTGCAGGGGCTAATTCAGCTTCTTATAATCCTGGTGTGATTACACAAACCACCTGGTATCGTCGTTGTTCACGACGGGCCGGTTGCTCAGACTATGTGGGCGAATCGAACTGGGTTATGAAAAGTGTTTGTCCTGTGCCGCAAGCTGTTGCCGGACCAACCCAAAATCTGGATTGTAACATCACCGCCGCTACCATAGGTACTGCTGCTGTTGCAGGGTACACCTACAATTGGACTCCTGCCCTTGGTTTGAGCGCTACCGGCAGTGCACAGCCTATTGCGACTCCGAATGTAACAACTACCTACACTGTAACGGTAGCAAATGCATGCGGTTGTACAGCAACCAGTACAGTACTTGTAAATGTAAACATTGCACCTCCAACCGCTGATGCCGGTCCTGATAAAAATTTAAATTGTTCCGTTACATCTGCTACCATTGGTACCGCAGCAATTGCCGGAAGTACTTATAGCTGGTCTCCGGCTGTTGGTTTAAATGTTACCAATGTTGCTCAACCTGTGGCAAGTCCAAATACCACTACATCTTACACTGTTACTGTAACGGGAGCCAATGGTTGTATAGCAACAGATGTGATTACTGTGAATGTAAATAAAACACCGCCGACCGTTGATGCCGGAGCGGACAAGAATTTAAACTGCTCAACAACTTCTGCCACGATCGGTACCGCAGGTATTGCCGGAAGCAGTTACAGTTGGAACCCTTCTTTAGGATTAAATTTTAATAACATTGCACAGCCGGTTGCAAGTCCAAATGCAACTACAACCTATACCGTGACTGTTACAGGTGCTAATGGTTGTACCGCTTCAGATGTGGTGACGGTCAATGTTAATACGACGCCTCCCACGGCTGATGCAGGGCCTGACAAAAACTTAAATTGTTCAACCACTTCAGCTACAATCGGTACTGCTGGTATCGCTGGTAGCTCTTACAACTGGTCTCCCGCTTTAGGACTGAATGCAAGTAATGTTGCTCAACTTGTAGCTAGTCCAGCTATAACTACTACATATACCGTTACAGTTACCGGTGCAAATGGTTGTACCTCTACTGATGTAGTTGTCGTAAATGTAAATACAACCCCTCCAACAGTAGACGCTGGTCCAGACAAAAATCTGAACTGCTCTGTAACTAGCACCGTAATCGGTACTGCTGCCATTGCAGGAAATTCCTATGCGTGGCTTCCGGCTACAGGCCTCATCACAGCGTCATCAGCCATGCCGGTTGTAATTATAGCCACTTCCGTAACCTATACTATTACGGTTACTGGTGCAAATGGCTGTACCGCAACGGATGTGGTTGTTGTAAATGTCAATACAACACCTCCGACAGCAGATGCTGGACCTGATAAAAACTTAAACTGCGCAACGACCTCATCTGCCATCGGTACTGCGGCGATTGCCGGCAGTTCATATAGCTGGTCTCCTGCTGCTGGCTTAAATGCAAATAACGTTGCTCAACCTGTGGCAAGTCCAAATACCACTACATCTTATACAGTCACTGTTACCGGTGCCAATGGATGTACCGCAACGGATGTTGTAACTGTGAACGTTAATAAAACTCCTCCGACTGTAGATGCCGGTCCTGATAAAAATTTAAACTGCTCGCTTACTTCAGCTACCATTGGTACTGCAGGTATCGCAGGTAGTACTTATAACTGGTCTCCGGCATTAGGTTTAAATGCAAATAATGTGGCTCAACCTGTTGCCAGTCCAAATACCACTACATCTTATACAGTCACTGTTACCGGTGCTAATGGATGTACCGCTGCCGACGTCGTGGTTGTGAATGTGAATACAACGCCTCCGACAGCAAATGCCGGTCCCGACAAAAATCTGAATTGCTCTGTAACCTCAGCTACCATTGGTACTGCAGGTATCGCAGGCAGCTCTTACAACTGGTCTCCGGCTTTGGGTTTAAATGCAAATAATGTGGCTCAACCTGTGGCAAGTCCAAATACCACTACATCTTATACAGTCACCGTTACCGGCGCAAATGGCTGTACCGCTACAGATGTTGTTGTTGTGAATGTAAATACAACGCCTCCGACAGTAGATGCTGGTCCTGACAAGAATCTTGATTGTTCTGTTACTTCAGCTACTATTGGAACTGCAGGTATCGCAGGTAGTTCTTACAACTGGTCTCCTGCTTTAGGTTTAAATGCAAATAATATTGCTCAACCTGTGGCAAGTCCAAGTACCACTACCTCTTATACAGTCACTGTTACCGGTGCCAATGGATGTGTTGCTACAGACGTTGTTGTTGTGAATGTAAATACAACGCCTCCGACAGTAGATGCCGGTCCTGACAAGAATCTTGATTGCTCAGTTACTTCAGCTACCATTGGTACTGCAGGTATCGCAGGCAGTTCTTACAACTGGTCTCCTGCTTTAGGTTTAAATGCAAATA
>JADYYU010000178.1 GCA_020853515.1 Chitinophagaceae bacterium
ACCACATCCTGTGCAGAAGGAACACCCGGTAAATGCTGATGTTCGTTGATGAAAGCTTCCACTTCGGGTAATTGAGTCAGTTTATAATCTTTGGCAAAAACATAATCTGACCATTCACCGGTCGACTTCACGGCTACTTTTACTTTTTCCGCCAGTATGCCTTCTTCTACATAAAGGCGATAACCTGCCGGCGTGCTAACGGTTCCGATAGACACTTTACCATCAGCGAGTATTTTCATTCTGGATAAATTATTGGTACCTAAATCGAGTGTACTGTTTTCGCGATTGATAATGGCTGCTGCCAAACCTGTGGTTCTGATATCCAGTCCGTCTGTTGCTGTATGGCCTGTTGTAGTATTGGTCACTTTTAAGGTATCGCCGCTGACAGCGCTGTTGAAATGTATATTGGTTCGTGGTACCGCACTGCCGCCGATACCCAGATTTTCAGTTGCATAATCAACATTAAACTTAAGTTTGGTAGTTCCTGCTTTTGCAATGGCAATGCCCAGATTACCACTGGCTGTAAATAAAGCTACACCGCCATTATTACCAAAGGCCAGCATGTTTGCATACGGGTATTGTGAAACAATACCCGGATAGCCACCTGTAACCGTACTGCCATATTTTGTAAATGTAGCATAGTTAGCCGGCACATCATTATACAACGTAAACTTGCCAAAACCAAGCGGGTTGGTATTTTCCATACGCAGCAGTTCGCCGGTAGTGACAGTTTTAATATGCAGCTTCACGCTGGGTGTGCTGTTGCCGATACCGACGTTGCTGCCTGCAATCAGATTGTTACCGCTTGAATAAAGTTGCGCTTTACATAAACCGCTGACAAGCAGGAAGCCGGATATTAAGATAATGGATTTTCTCATGATTGTTATTTTTTTAGTTGTTTTAATATTAGTTTTTAATGATTTTAATATTGGTATAGCCCTGTGCAAACAGGATATAAACGCCGTTTGGCAAGTCAGTAAGGTCTATTTCGGATTTGCCTGCAGAAGACAAATTAATTTGTCTTACTTTTTTACCCATCAGATCAAGAATGACCGCTTCTTTCAGTCCCTCAGGATGAGTCAGGGTGATTTTGCCCGTGGTCGGGTTAGGATAAATAAAGAGTCCTTCTTGTTTATCATCACCATCGGACATGGCTGCACTTTTATTTTCGGGTAGTTGTGGAGAACCTGCGGTACAACCGTTCAGTGGCTGGGCAATAAAAACGGATCCATAATTTGCAAAAAAACCGGGTCGCAGTAAAATATAAGATGTAGGTGCAGCGTCCAATTTTACGTAGGCCCCGCTATCTATCAGCACGGTTCCGTTGGTTTCAATATAGGTGGTAGATTCTGTCAGCAAGATCGTATAAGGGGATGTGGAGATCACGATATCTGTTCCGCAGGCTGCACAAACGCCTGCCGTAATCTGTTGTGTGACAGAACTCGTACAACCGTTGGCATGTGTACCGGTAATGGTGTAAACTGTATTGGCTGCAGGGCTCACGGTGTTAGATGCGCCGCTTAAGCCACCCGGTTGCCAGGTATAGGTACTAGCGCCACTCACCGTAATGGTGGTACTGGCTCCAATACAAATCACCGTATTCGTTGCGGTGACAGAAAGGGCTGCTACAGGAAGGACACTGATCGTTTTGGTAGCCGTTGTGATACATCCGGTGGCGCCGGTTCCGGTAACGGTGTAAGTAGTGGTGACCAGTGGATTAACAGTTACTGAACTACCACTTAAATTGCCCGGCATCCAGGAATAGGTTACAGCACCTGCAGCAGTCAGCACGGTACTGCTACCGGCACAGATGGGCGAGTTGGTTCCAGTGACTGTTGTTGCCCACTGATTTAAATTTGTTGTGCTGGCCAATGCAAACGGACCAAAATTGCCGGTGGTGCCTGACATGGCCACCGTACCATTTGCTGGGCTGCCGGTGGTGCCTCCGTTGCCTAAATTTGTCCAGATGCTGCCATTCCAGCGGGCTACAGCCAATGAGGGCAAGTCTGTAATGCCTGCAGCTACACATGGTGTGGCCCAGCCCAGTGTCACAGTAAGCGGGTTTGATCCGCTGATGCGATTCATTGTCCAATAGTGATAGGGTGCAATATTAGCAAGGGCGGGATCTTTCGAAGCGATTGAGTAGCCGTCTGCATCCGGATGCTGAATAAAAATAGTAGCTTGCATACTATCAGTCACATTACCGGGTGCCGTCATTGCAATTGCATTGAGTTCGGTACCGTTACCCAACGGGAATGTAAAGGCGTCGTCTCCGATTTTAAGCACTGAGCCTACCACATGGCTATTATCACTTGCCAGGTCTTGAGCAGTATTATCTAAAAATATTAACGGAGCAGCAGGTGCAGAAAGGATATCACCAGAATTAAAATAACATGTATTCAGTATTCTTACCGGTTTTTGCAAGGTGACATTTGCATTACTATTTTTAGTCAGGATCAGCTTTTGAATGCTAATGTCGGCCGTACTCAACTGATCTATCATACTATTGGCATTTCCTATTAATTGAAGTTGGTTGGCAATGACAGGTAAGGCTGAATTAAAAATCAGATTGCCGCCATATGAATTGGTGTCACCA
Organism: Chitinophagaceae bacterium; assembly: GCA_020853515.1. Taxonomy (GTDB): domain Bacteria; phylum Bacteroidota; class Bacteroidia; order Chitinophagales; family Chitinophagaceae; genus OLB11. The sequence continues at coordinate 2,597 of JADYYU010000178.1, forward strand.
TTCGCGATTTGTATCATAGCCCCGTTGCGTGTATACGTTGTGTGACCAAGATAAGTATTTCCGGATGAGGGGCCATTCCCATCAAACATTTGATTGCTGCCGTTATTTGTAATACTCGTATTACCGGTAATGGTATTATTTTCTATAATAGTTGCATAACCAGAGCCGTAGGAAGAATCGTCCGCAAAATTAAAATTACCTTCTATCTGATTATTCAAAAAATAGGCATAACTCGCTCCGCTGTATTTACTGATATCCAGCGTATTGACTTTAAAAGAATCTTTTTGAAAATTGACCGCTCTGGTGTTATGAATATTGATGTCGCCGCCCGCTGTATAATTCTGCATCCAGAAGACATAAAAAACGTCTGAAAGGTCTTGTGTCACAGACATAGCCACAGTCCCGGATATACTTGTCTTTTTGCTCAGATTCCCTAATTCACTGACCCCTGCGGCATTCTTAATATACGAAAAATTACCGTTGACCTGAGTTCCGGCATTAAATAATTTAGTAGTACCGGGTGCATTTCTGTTGATACTCAAATTGCCATTAAACACAGAGTATGCTTCATGGCTAACAAAAATACCGCCACTACTGTTTGCATTAAAAGTTACATTGCCATTAAAAATATTTGGCAAATTCGCTGTGGGAGCTTCTACAAAAGCATTGAAACCCTGAATAGAAAAAATACAATTACCATTGATCGTATTATTTTGCACATAAGAAGCATACCCACTGCCGTAATTTACATCGTCCTGAGTATTCACATCACCTGTGATCAAATTATCATGTATATACGAATAGATCGAACCGCCATAATCAGAAATATCAAGAGTAGACAAAAGCAAGGTATCCTGCAGAATACTCATCCCTCTGATAGATTGCAAATGAATGCTGCCTCCATTGACGTAATTCTGTACGCGATGAATTGTAAATACATCTCCGGTTGTTTGTGTAGCATTGATATTGACAGTGCCGCCGATACTGGTTTTACTGTTTAAATTTCCAATATTTGTACCGCCTGCTGCATTCTTAGTGTAACTAAAATTACCTGTAAGGTTTACCCCCGAATTGAACAAAGATGTATAACCGGCTACTGTACGGTTGAAGGTAAAATTGCCATCAATCGATGACTTGGCATCCAGGCTTATGAAGACAGATGCCGGTCCTACAACATCCATAATCAGATTGCCGTTAAA
>JADYYU010000179.1 GCA_020853515.1 Chitinophagaceae bacterium
ATATTAAGCGGAGAATACACAAGCTTTTGATTTCGCTCTTTGGCATGTGCAAAAAAAATGCTGGTCAGAATGATCACAGTCAGGATAGATTTGTTCATGGAATCAATTTCACATGCTCAAAGGTATAACTTAACGGCGTGTCATGACTTTGCAACGTGACGCTCACAGTAAACTGATGGTATAAGTTACTGTTTACAGGTACTTCATGCAGCAGCAATTCAAATCCAAAATCCTGATAAATATACTTGTTACTGACTGTATAATGACTTAGATCCGGAATATTAAAATACTCATTTAATGAGGAGCCTGCAGGATGAGTGATGTCAAAATCCTGATCACTTGTAATTAAGATCGATTTTACCGTATCTACTAATTGCGACTGATCGAAGTCAGGCATAATGGCGTACGCCTGACTGATCATTGAAAAGTTTTGGCGATAACATTGGTAATCACTTTTCAGCAATGCAAGTGCAATTCCGAAGTTGCTGGCTTTCACAACTGCGCTATCAGGCAGCACATGATGCAGCGTATCATTAAAATAAACACCCTGCGCCGAAGTGATGATACTGCAAAGACGAACCGGCTGTCTGCAGCCCTGATAAGCGACAGAAGCTAACACAACTGCCAGGTAAATAAGGAGGATTGATAGAATTTTTTTAATTTTCATATACGAATTCAAGACGTAAGATACTCATAAATTGTTAGCATTGGTCGCAGATTGAAATAATCACTCGGAGCTCAGTCCGTAGCAGCCGGCACGCACTTATTGCAACACATGCTGCATTTCCACCAGCTTTTTGTAAATCCCGCCTTGCGCGATCAACGACTGATGTGTACCCCTTTCCATGATCTGCCCCTTTTCGAGTACGATGATCTCATCGGCATTTTGTACAGTCGACAGGCGATGTGCGATCACCACAGAGGTGCGGTTTTTCATCAGTTTATTAATGGCATCCTGTACCATTCTTTCGCTCACCGTATCCAGCGAAGAGGTGGCTTCATCAAGTATCAGCACAGGCGGATTTTTATAAATCGCCCTTGCAATGGTGATCCGTTGCTTTTCGCCCCCACTTAGTTTCGAGCCACGGTCGCCCACCACTGCAGACAGCTTGCCGGATTTAGTTTCAACAAAATCAAGCGCATTCGCCACTTTGGTGGCTTCCCATACCTTTTCTTCTTTAGGCTGTTCATCACCCAAAGCGATATTATGCTCTATACTGTCGTTAAATAATATCGGCTCCTGCGACACGATACCCATCAATTTTCTGACATCACTGATCTTATAATTTTTTATGTTGATTCCGTCGATGAGCAATTCACCGGATTCCACATCATGAAAACGGGGAATCAGATCAACCAGGGTACTTTTGCCGGCTCCTGATGCGCCCACTATAGCGATGGTTTTACCCTTTTCAATTTTAAGGTTTATACTTTGCAGTATCTGTTTCCCTTCATAAGAAAAATTCACATTTCTGAACTCGATCGAAGATTCGAACCGGGCGATGGGTATAGCATCCTGCCTGTCCACAATTTTATTTTCGGCATTCAGAATCAGTTGTATTCTTTCAAGCCCTGCCCTGCCCTGATTCAGATTGTAAAATATCTGCGACAATGCTTTCAGCGGGCTGATCAGAAAATAAAACGTGGCAATAAAACCAATAAAAGTACCCGACTCAATCTGCGGCGGATTATGCAAGGCCATGCTACCGCCAAACCAGATAATGACCGCCACGATCAGGATGCCTAAAAATTCTGACAGAGGTGATGCCAGTTCACGCCTCACAGCAATGCTGTTGTTGACATGCATTAGTTTTTCATTTTCAAGTGCAAAGGCATCGGTCCTGTTTTTCTCAGCACCAAAAGCTTTGATAATACGCAGGCCACCTAAAGTCTCTTCGATAATGCTCAGCAAATTACTGAGTCTTTCCTGTGTATTCTTTGTGTTCTTTTTAAGGCTTTTGCTCACACGTCCTATGATCAGTCCGGCAACCGGCAATAAAACAAGCAGAAATAAAAACAACTTAGGGCTTAAGATCATCAGCCAAACGAAATAGAAAATGACCGTTACCGGCGTACTGAACAATAATTCCATGGTACTGATAATAGACACCTCGATGGCTGACACATCATTGGTCATGCGCGAAAGAATATCTCCTTTTCGTTCGTTGGTAAAAAAGCCGATGGGTAGCTGTGTTACTTTCTCATACAGATCTTTGCGGATATTGAGTAAAATGCCATTGCGCAAAGGGTTGAGCAGATACTTGGCAGTAAACAAAAACAGATTTTTAAAAAAAGTGGTCGTCACTAAAATGATACAGATAAAGAGCAACCCGTAAACTTTATCGTTGTTATGATCTGCAATAAAGGAGGTCCACTGATACTTAAAAAAATCGCCGATTCCGTCTTTGCTCAAATGAAAACCCGGATTTTCCGTCAGCTTCATGTCTTTGTCAAACAGCATATTCAGAAACGGGATGATCATCGCAACGGATACTGTTGAAAATACCACCGACAGCAAATTAGAGATCGTATATGCAATGACCCATTTCCACTTGCCCTTGAGATAGGGTAAAATACTGCGAATTGCTTTCATTCAAAAATTAATCTGTAAATTTACATTTTAAAACGGAATCGCATGGAAGAAAGTAAAAGACAACGGCAAATTGGCAATGTTATACAGCAGGAAATGAATGATATCTTTCAGCGTGAAGGACTTAATGTGATACATAATGGTATGATCTCGATCTCAAAAGTGAAAGTTACACCTGACCTCATGGAAGCCCGTATTTATCTTAGTTTTTTTCAGATCGCTGAACCGGAAAAAATGCTGGAACATATCAAAGCGCAGGACTGGAACCTACGCAAGCAACTGGCCGCCCGGATCCGCAATCAGGTCAGAAAAATACCTGTGCTGCAATATTATCTCGACGATACGCTCGACTATGTATTTAAGATGGAAGAATTGTTTAAGACAATCGATATACCGAAAGAAGAGGATGAGTCATAAGTAAAGTATTAAACGGAAGATCGTTGAAAATCCAACATCTTCAAATATGAGAAATGTTTAGAAACTGATTTGAATCATATATAACGGGCATTTCACTGCTTTAATTTACAAGCACAGGCTGTACCTCTGGCTCAATGAGTTCGTCATTCCGCTACCAATTTCTAATCTTCCAGAGCCTTCACACTTCTGAAAAGACGTTTCCAGCGTATGCCGTTTTTATCATAACTCATCCAGATAAACCAGGCCTTACCGACTACATGATCTTC
>JADYYU010000180.1 GCA_020853515.1 Chitinophagaceae bacterium
CACATACTGAATCTGGATCTGAATAACCCGCACTTTATGGTGAATGGCATTGATGAAACCGCAGGTGTACTGAATGGTACTGTACCTTTTTCTCCTTTCGATACCATCGATTACGATCGTTTATATGTGGCTTCTGACCAGTCTCGTTTTGATAAATCATTAAGAAATAAACTCTACGGTCAGGGTTCAGATGTTTCCTATCGCGAACTGATTGACATCGATCGTTATGATCCAAAAACCTTTTCACTGGATATGTTTTCTGCAGATGACCTTTTTAACAGAGGTAAAGATTACGTGAGTTATTTTGGTTATGATTATCTGGGTAAAAAATCAAAAACACAACCAAGCTTTAATGACTTCTGGACCAAGAAGGACGCCAACGGCGATTACGCCCGTCCGATCGGCGCTTTCAGGCCAATTTATATGTTTGGCTATATACTGGACAAATTTGCCTACAAAGATCTGAGTTTTAACATCGGTTTGCGTGTTGACCGCTATGATGCGAATCAAAAAGTACTGAAAGATCCGTATTCACTTTATGGTATCAGAAAAAATGGTGACCTGAAAGCAGGTACTTATCTCGTAGCAACCGACAAAAACGACAACGATAAAAGAGCGCCGGATCCGAGCTCATTCAGTAGTGATTATGTACCCTATATAGATAATAATCAGGCTACCAAACCAACCATTGTTGGTTACAGAAAGGGAGATACCTGGTATGATCCGTTTGGTCGCCAAATTGCAGATCCAACTGTATTATCCGGACTTTATGGTGGTGGCTTACCAATTCAGCCGTGGCTGATCAACAAAACCGATAGTATCAAAGGAAGTGCCTTCAACCCGAATAATTCATTTGAAGATTTCAAACCGCAGGTAACGCTTTCTCCCCGTTTGCAGTTCTCATTTCCAATTTCTGAAGAATCACTGTTTTATGGCAACTATGATGTGATCACACAAACACCAAGTTCAAATAACTTTGTGACACCGGATGATTATTATTTCCTTGCAGAAAGACAATCAACCATCAACAATGCCAATCTGAAAATGGAAAAAGCAATCAATTATACTTTAGGCTATCAGCAAAAAGTATCTAAAAATGCTGCTGTAACGATTGAAGCTTACTACAGAGAAAGAAAGAATCAGATACAAATTCAAAACTACATTCTGGCTTATCCAATACAATATACCTCTTATGGTAACCGCGATTTCTCATCTACAAAAGGGGTGAAAATTAATCTGGACTACAGAAGAAGCGGACCGTTGAGAATGCAGTTGAACTATACCCTGCAATTTGCTGAAGGTACAGGTTCTAATACCAATACGCAATCTTCATTACTTGCAACGGGTCAGCCTAACCTGCGTACTGTGTTTCCGCTCGACTTTGATTCAAGACATATGCTGAATTTTACGATTGATTATCGCTATGACGACAAATCGCCCGGCCCTGAAATTGCTGGTACTTATCCATTCAAAAATGCAGGGATTAACTTGCTGACCAGAGCCAGAAGCGGCGAACCTTATACGCGTTCAAATATCGCAACCTCATTGGTGGGCGGTGATTTCCAAAGTACCCCTATCATCGGTACCATCAATGGTTCACGATTGCCATGGCAGTTTGAACTGAGTACCAGAATTGATAAAGATTTTCTGTATTATGCAGGCCGTAAGAAAGACAAGGAATCCAAGAAAATCACCAAAGATGGTCACCTGATGATCATCAACGTGTACACTTATATCACCAACCTGTTGAACACCAGAAATACCTTATCAGTGTATAAATATACCGGTGTTGGTAATGATGATGGTTACCTCGAATCTCCTCAGGGTAAACAGTCGCTAACGAATATACAATATCAGCAGTCTTATAAAGACTTATATCAGTACAGATTGATTAATCCTAACAATTACAACAATCCAAGAAGGATTTTCATCGGATTTACAATCAATTATTAATTTTACTAAATAGATTTTTTTATGAAAAAACAACTCTTATCTTTTGCCCTGGTGGCTGCAGTATTCACGCAGTCACTTGCTGCACCCAATGTTGGTCAAAAACCTTCGCAAGGGCTCAATAAAACGGCATCCGGTTGTGACAATACCGCTGCTGTGATAGATCTTGATATTAATAATGTAAGAGCACACCTGATGTCCGGCGGTGATATGTGGTGGGATATTCCTTCTGCTAGTGCAGCGTATGAAGTGCCAAAGGGAAGTAACAAAAATGCGTTGTTTGCCGGATCAATCTGGATCGGTGGTATCGATAAATCGTCCAACGAGTTAAAGGTGGCCGGACAAACCTACCGCCAAACCGGGAATGACTACTGGACTGGTCCGCTGGAAATTCCAGGCGGTAATGTAACACAGCAAACCTGTGCGGATTGGGATCGATTCTGGAAAATTAATGCCTCCGATATCAATAAATTTAAAGAACTGACAGCCGGTCTAACTGACCCTGTACAGATCGAGAATACTATTATCAGCAAATCTGATCTGGTACCGCAAATCATTAAAGAATGGCCGGCCAAAGGAAATACTGAAATATTGGGCGCAAGTGGCAATGTGCTGACTGCACCGCAAAGAGAAATGGCCCCTTTTGAAGATATGCCACCTTATAACGGTATTTATGAGTGGAGAAAAGGCGACTATCCTAAAATATTGGGCGACCAGTATATCTGGTGGGTGTTTAACGATAAAGGAAATACAAAAACGGAAACCCAGTCTGAAGCGATTGGTCTGGAAATACATGCCGGTGCATTTGCATTTTCAACCAATGATTGCTTAAACGAAGCTACTTTTTATAACTATCGAATATATAACTGGAGTACTTCTCAGTTAGACTCGACCTATATGGCCACCTGGTGTGATGCCGATCTTGGATATGCCTTTGACGACTATGTAGGTTGCGATACCACCCGTGGTTTAGGAATTTTGTATAATGGTGACAGCTATGACGAAGGCGCCACCGGATATGGATTTGAAATTCCCATGGTAGGTGTCGATTACTTTCAGGGACCAAAATATCAGATTTCTCCGGGTGTAGATACTGAGCTGAAAATGAGTGTGTTTACATACTTTAATAATGACCCCGGTCCTACAGGTAATCCTAGTACCAAAGATGATTTTTACGGTTATATTACAGGTACATGGAAAGATGGACAACCGTTTACAACTGCTTGTAACGCCCGAACTGCTGGTCCTACCACTAAATTTATCTTTACCGGTGACCCTTGTAAAGGCGGATGGAACGAAGCATCGTGCAACAACCCGCCTGCGGACAGAAGGTTTATACACTCTGCCGGTCCTTTCCCGTTGATTCCGGGCTCTGCCCCTAATGATATCATTATTGGTGCCGTATGGGTACCAAACGTGGGTGGTGGTAAATCGGCCTGTTTTACTAAAATTCAGGTTTGTGATGATAAAGCACAGGATCTTTTCGATAATTCATTTAAATTACCTTCAGGACCTGAAGCGCCTAAAGTGGCCGTGCAGCCTTTAGATAGAAAACTGGTATTTGATATCGACAATATTGCGGCTTCAAACAACTTTGAAGAAGGTTATGGCACTCGTTTTGATCTGCCACGCAGAGATGTATCAAAACGTGCCGTAAAGAATGGCTCTGCCGACAGTTTGTACAAATTTGAAGGCTATCTGGTGTATCAGTTAAAAAATGAAGCAGTGGCGCTTTCTGATATTAAATCAAAAGACGGTTCTGTGAATACCGATAAAGCCCGTATTGTGTTTCAATGTGACAAGAAAAACGGAGTAAAGGAAATTTTGAATTATGAAATCGATCCGGCCATCTCTGCTGATCAATACATTCCAAAATTAATGGTGACTGGCATTGACAGCGGTATTACGCATTCATTCGCTGTGACTCAGGACATGTTTGCGACCGGTTCTGCAAAAAATCTTGTAAATTATAAAACATATTATTACGTTGTTGTGGCCTATGGTTACAACAATTTCAGAAATTTTGACGTAAACCGTCCGGATTCAACACAGTTAATTCAATACGTAGAAAGCCGTACCGACGGTAAAGAGCAGCCAATACAGGTTATTAAGGCAAGTCCGCATCCGGCTACAGATAATTTATACATTCAGAATTATGCTGAATACGGAACCGGTATCCAGTTAAAAAGGATCGAAGGCAAGGGTAATAGCGGTAATATGCTTGAACTGACTGAAGCTTCTGAAATGGAAGCCCTGCAAGGACCCAATTATCAAAGCTTTGAACCTACTTCCAAACCGTTACGTGGTCCGGCCATGTTAAAAGTGGTCAATCCTGACAGTATCAAAGCTGGCAATTACGAAGTTTGGTTTAAAGTAGACAGCAGTTTTGCCATGCCAACTATGGATTCGTCAAAAGGAGCATTGGCGGCCTATACAAACTGGTTTGTGACTCGTGTTGGTACACAGGATACCATTTTCTCAGGCAGAGATATTACAGGTTACAATGAGAAGTATCTCAGAAGGTATGCCTTAAATAATATTACGCAACTGGATTGGGGACTTTCATTAAGTGCTGAACAGCAGAAACGTCCCGGCGACAATCCACGTAGCAATGAGAATGGTTTGATCATGTCTGATGTTACGTTTGAAGATGTCAATAACAAATGGTTGAGCGGTGTAGCTGATGAGGAAGGTAAATCATTTAATAACTGGATCAGGGCAGGAAGTGAATTTGATGCCGCTACAGATCCTAACTACAATGATTGTTCGATGATAGATTATGATAACAGCTATAATGCAGATAGCGGAAAAGCGTTTATCAATAATCTGGATCAGTTAAATTCATTTGAAAAAGTGCTGGAAGGAACTTTTGCTCCTTACAACATGGCCAGCAATGTAAATGACGAATTATGCGGCTTTGGCCTGCAATTTGGCACTGGTGCCGATAGGAGGAATAATAACCTCTACAGTGTTAGTGGTGTGGATCTGGTATTTACCGCGGATAAAAGCTTATGGACACGCTGCCCGGTTATTGAAATGACTGAAAGCAAAGGTACCGGTATCAATTTCCCTAAATCAGAAAATGCAGCCTTTAAATTTAATATTCGTAAGCATTTGGGATGGAACAAGGATGTTGATGATAGTGGCAAACCTGTTTATTCAAGCAATCCTGCCGATAGCGGTATGAGTTACTTCCCTGGTTATGCGATCAACGTAGAAACCGGCGAAAGACTGAATATCTATTTTGGTGAAGAATCGTTTAATACGCAGGATAATGGTCGCGACATGATCTGGAATCCAACTTCTAGCAATATAAGCGGTTTTGATAAAGTGAAGTGGGGTGGTAAGCATATCATTTATATTGCAAAAACCAAGTACGATCAGGGCAGTGCATTTGCTTCTTTGATCCGAAAAAATACAAGTCTGACTACAGATGCCGATCTGAGGGCAGCTTACCGTACTATGATGTGGGTTGGTATTCCATTGCTGCGTAATGGACTGCAATTGGCCAGTATCAAAGATGGTATCATACCTACAAAAACCAAGATCCGTATTCGCGTTACAAGACCTTACACCAAGTATATTCCTGACTCAAGTAAAGTACAGCAATTGCGCAATGGTGGCTGGCCGCTTTACACATTCTCTACCAATGATATCGCTCCTGCAAAAATCGGGGATGCGAAAAACTATTACACCGGCAACAAAGACGAGGTGTTTAAGAGAATACATGTAGTGCCAAATCCATATTATGCTTATAGTCAGTATGAAGGTACCCGTGTTGAGAATAAAGTAAAAGTGATTAACTTACCTGAAAAGGCTACGATCAAAATTTATACACTGGATGGAGCTCTTGTAAAAACAATCAATAAGAATGATACAAAAACCAATTATGTTGACTGGGATATCAAAAATGAAAAGGGAATTCCTGTAGCAAGTGGTATGTATCTGGTGCATGTTAATCTGCCTGACATTGGTGAAACTGTTTTGAAATGGTTTGGTGCTATGCGACCGGTGGATTTGATCAGCTTTTAATCAATTTTTTATAACAACCTGAAGTCTAATATTATGATACTGAAGAAAATAAAATTTGCGGCACTTTTCATGATGATGTCAGCTACAGTGTTTGCAGGCAACAAGGACAGAACCGGACAAGCAGGTGCTGGCGAGCTTTTGCTCAATCCCTGGGCCAGATCCGGAGGTTTGTTTGGTTTGAATTGCGCAAATGTTTCCGGACTGGAAGCCATGAAATGCAATGTGGCCGGCTTAGCTAAAACGCCTAAAACCGAAATTGGTATCGCCCATACCCGCTATCTGTCTGGTACAGGTATGAGCATCAGCAATGTAGGTATTGCGCAAAATCTGGGTGATGCAGGTGTGTTAGGTGTAAATATCATGAGTTTTGGGTTTGGCGACATTCCGATAACTACAGAAAATTCACCCGAAGGCGGCATCGGTGACTATAAGCCTAATTTTCTGAACTTCTCTGTAGGCCTGGGCCGAACCTTCTCAAAAAACATGTGTGCCGGTATTAACGTCACTTACATTAATGAAGCGATCAGTAATATCAAGGCAAGTGCACTGGGTTTTGATGCAGGGGTGCAGTACACAAATGGCAAGCGCGATAATTTACATATTGGCATCAGCCTTCGTAATGTAGGTACCAATCTGAGATTTTCGGGAGATGGTTTTAGTTTTAACGGAACCAGCCCTGACTTTGCCAAAGAAATTACTACACAGTCGCGATCTGAAAAATTTTCACTGCCTTCACAATTAAACATCGCCACTGCGTATGATTTTTATCTTGATGAAAAGAAAACCGGTATGGGTGAAGCAGCCAGTGAAGAAATGCCCAAGCACCGCTTAACAGCCATGCTGAGCTTTATTTCAAATGCTTATAACAGTGACTGGCTGGGTTTTGGTGCCGAGTATGCCTTTAAAGAGAAATTTATGCTGAGAGCTGCTTATCGTTATGAATCCCTCATTGGCGATAAAGAAGAATCGACTA
>JADYYU010000181.1 GCA_020853515.1 Chitinophagaceae bacterium
CAGTGCAAATAAATGGCCGCCGCAACTTTTTTCTGCGAACCGGTATCCACTATTTAAATACAGGTAACAGCAAACAAACGCTGAATGCAGGCTTTGACAGAAGTCATGGAGTTAAATATACCTACAGCAGCAGTGAAGTGCAATCGTTCAATAAATTGTCAGCTCAGCTAGTGGCCGGTTCAACTTTTCAGCTTAGAAAAAGCAGGTGCAATTATTTTTTCGGCTTGCAAAAAAGCTATTTCATCAGTGGCCGCTATGATTATAAAAGCATCTACCAAAGCGAAGCGCCTCAGGGCCGCAATGAGTTGTATGAGAACCATAAGGATCCCTTTAGTAAAACAGATTACCCTTTGCCTGCCAGACGAAATCAATGGGGCGTCGTTACTGGCTGCGGTGTACAGATTTGTCCCGGACTCGATCTTGATTTAAATATAACACTTTCAGCAGGCTTAAAGTATGGTGAAATGCTTGAATGTATTGCACCCGAAAAATTTCCGGATAACAACTTTGCTTTGAAAGTCAGATATATCTTTCTGCAATTGCGCTGAGCCGATAGGCGCCCGTGTTAATTTTGGGAGATGCCTGTCTTATGCTCTGCCATATATTTTTTGTACATGGTTTCTAATGAATTGCAATAGGTTTTCAGATTTCTGATGGTAACTTCCGGATTGTCTTCGGCCGGCATACCTTCTGTCATCTCTCCGATATATTTCATTAATTCAGGGCAGTCATCCTGTATCTTCAGCGTAAGCTTCATGATCTTGGAATTCAGCGCTTTCTCAATATCCAGATATTTGCTGGCTTTCTCGGTGGTAGATTCAAGCCGGTCCTGTATATCTTCCAGTAAATTGTGCAAACGAACTTTCATGAATTCCTTCGCATCGTCGCGTTTATTCAGGATTTTCTTTCTGGTTTTTTTGCCTTTGTCTGGTGCGAAAAGGATTCCAAAAATACCTCCTACGACCATTCCTGCAATGAGGCCGTTCAATAACTGGCTGCTTTTTTTGTTTTCGTTCATTTTAGTTGTTTTTGTGTGGTGAAAATTACGGTGCGTGTTTCAACACAAAGATTCAACTATTACAGCCGATGTTCGTTACAGGATTAAGGCAAAAGCTTACAACATTTATTACAAGGCAGGCGGAACAGCCGGAAATAACAATGTGCATTGCATACCGTTCCGTCAAAAGAATCAGGCCGGTTTATTTGATTTCGATCTGATAATTCTCCATGACCATATTGTACAACATTTTCTTGCAGGCCTGATCCGCAATTTCATAGGCTGCTTCTTTATCGGCGGCCTCTATGCTCAGCGTAATATGCTTGCCGATACGGACATCCTGTATTTGTTGTAAAGACAGTTTGTGCAGACTTTCATTAACAGCCTTTCCCTGAGGGTCAAGCAATTCTTTTAATGGCATGATGTTGATGTGAGCTGTGAAGATCATTGTTCTGAAGGTTTATAAGCAAAAGATAAGGTGATATAAAGTAAAAATGAAAAAGGAATACTCAGTGTTTTAAGAAAGGGGACAGAAGCCAGCGTCAGCAGCACCCATAGTACTTGCGCCCAGTATTTTTTGAAAGAAAAACCGCTGAATTTTAAAGTAAATAAACGGATCTGACTGACCATGAGCCAGCAAAGCACTGCAATGATCGCATACAGGATCCACTCGTTTTGCATACCCAAACCAACCCCCAGCGGGTTATAGAGATTGATCAGCGGAAAAGAGGCTACTACCAGTCCGGCAGCGGGTATGGGTACGCCGGTAAAGTAAGCAGTGCTGCCGCCGGAATTATTAAAACGTGCCAGACGCAAGGCTCCAAAACAGGCAAACAAAAAGGCCGGAGCCAGTCCGATCATCGATACATCGATCGCATGTGGTTTCATCATGTAGGCAGCCCACAGCATTTTAAACAAAATCATGGAGGGTGCTACACCAAAACTCACAACGTCTGCCAGCGAATCGAGGTCTTTGCCGATAGGGGAGTGCACACCCAGCCAGCGTGCAACCATGCCATCGAACAAATCAAAAACAGCCGCAATAAAAATAAAAAGACTGCCGTAATAGGCTTGTGGTGTGCCGGTGACCCAATACTGCACCTCCTGACTTTCGCTGATAAAAGGCTGCGACTTGAGAATGAATGCGATGGCAATACAGCCGCAAAACAAATTGGCAAGCGTCAGAATATTGGGAAGATGTTTCATGGAAATATTGAACGACAAATATAAATAAAAAATGCTTGCATGCCGAATTATTTCATACCTGCGTCAAAGCAGCCTGTCTGTCATCAAGCCTGCCCGGCAATGCCTAATAGATATTGACAGCTACCACGGAGCGTCGCCACTGAAGCTGATGAAAGTACAGACGCTTGTCCCCAAAAGTCTATTAGTAATCTTTAACCATTTAAAATTTATTATTCAACATTAATAATTAATTTTGCAATCCTATGTCAGATGAAATCCGCCATGAATGTGGCATCGCATTTTTACGACTTCGCAAACCCCTTTCTTACTACCACAAGACTTACGGCACTGCTTTTTATGGTTTAAACAAACTGTATTTGCTGATGGAAAAGCAGCACAATCGGGGACAGGACGGAGCAGGTATTGCCACCCTGAAGCTGGATGTGCAACCGGGCACGCCATTTATGAAGCGCATCCGTTGCAATAACGGACAAAATATAGCTGATATTTTTAAACAGGTGCAAACCGAAGTAGAAGAAGTAGAAAAACTACAACCCGATATACGCAGTTATCCTGAGTTGCTGAAAGGCTATCTCAGTTATATGGGCGAAGTGATGATCGGTCATCTGCGTTATGGCACTCAGGGCAGAAACAATATTGAATACTGTAATCCGTTTATCAAATCGGATATTAACCCTGCGCTGAACCTGTGTCTGGCCGGAAATTTTAATCTGGTCAATACAAAAGAACTGTTTCATTTTGTGCATAAAGATGAGATGGCTAAAATGAAAACCGACAGCGATTTGTCGGCCATGATGGAAGTGCTTCATCATTTTTTACGGGAAGAGCATGCGCAGAATCCTGATCAGATCAACTGGAAGGAAGTGTTGAGCAAGGCCTGCGAAATGTTTGACGGAGGTTTTATTGCAGAAGGATTGTGCGGCAATGGGGATGGTTTTGTATTCAGAGACCGGCATGGTATCAGACCTGCTTATTATTATATCGATGAAGAAGTTGTTGCGGCCGCCTCCGAAAGACCTGTGCTGATGACGGCATTCAAAACAACAAGTGACAAAATAGTGGAACTGCCTCCCGGCCATGCACTAATCGTAAAATCGAACGGTGATTCCAGTATTGAACGTATTTTGCCGGAAGAGGTCAAAAGGGCCTGCAGCTTTGAGCGCATCTATTTTTCACGTGGCAGTGACGAAGATATTTATAAAGAAAGAAAACAACTGGGACGACTACTGTCGGAAAAAGTGCTAAAGTCGATCAATTACGATCTGAGAAATACCATTTTCTCTTTTATTCCGAATACGGCTGAAACAGCTTTTTATGGCCTGATTAAAGGAGCAGAAGCTTATCTGAATGAAATTAAGTTGAAACGGATCTTAGGATGGGACAAAAATTTTGATGATGAACGTTTGCGCGAAATGATCGAGCGACGTGTCAGGATAGAAAAAATTGCAATCAAGGATGTGAAGATGCGCACCTTTATTACAGAGGATGCAGCCAGAAATGAAATGGTACAGCACGTGTACGATATCACTTATGGTACGGTCAGGGCCGGTATCGACTCGCTGGTGGTGATAGATGATTCGATTGTAAGAGGCACCACACTGAAAGAAAGTATTATCAGAATGCTCGACCGTCTGGGCCCCAATAAAATTACCATTGTGTCGTCGGCTCCTCAAATTCGGTATCCCGATTGTTATGGCATTGACATGAGCAAGATGGGAGAATTTATTGCGTTTCAGGCAGTCGTAGAACTGATGAAAGATCATAAGCAAACACATATTCTGACCGATGTATATGCGGATTGTCTGCAGGCCGAAAAGTCGAATAAATTATCATCAACCAATTTCGTCAAAAAGATCTACAAACAGTACTCGATCGAAGAGATCAATATCAAGATCGCTCAGATGCTGCGTACCAAAGATGTGAATGCTGAAGTGGAGATCATTTATCAAACCATTGAAAACCTGCATGAGGCTTGCCCCGATAATAAGGGCGACTGGTACTTTACCGGCGATTACCCCACTCCGGGTGGTAACGTGGTTGTAAACAAAGCCTTTATGAATTATATGGAAGGGAATGTGGGTAGGGGATATTAGCAATCCGAAAGGGGGTATATTTTAAAAAGGTAAAAGTTAAGCCGGGCAAATTCGCGGCAAACCTGAAACTTTCATTTTGCAGCCAAATAAGCCCGGACAATTAAACGAGCAACTAAACAAGAAACACAGTGATAAAATTTGATAAGTTTACCTTGAAGAATGGCCTGCGTTGCATTGTACATCACGACAATTCGACCCCTATGGTGGCCATGAATATTTTGTATGATGTAGGTGCAAAGGATGAAAATCCGGCGCAGACTGGATTTGCACATCTGTTCGAACACCTGATGTTTGGCGGTTCCTTAAACATTCCTGATTATGATGAACCCCTGCAAATGGCCGGTGGTGAAAACAATGCCTATACAACCAACGATATCACTAACTACTATATCCAATTACCCGCCGAGAATATCGAGACGGCCTTCTGGCTTGAAAGCGACCGGATGATGAGTCTGGCTTTTGGCGAAAAAAGTCTGGATGTACAACGTAAGGTAGTTTGTGAGGAATTTAAAGAACATTATATCAATAAGCCCTCTGGCGAAACCTGGAAATCTCTTCGGGAACTTTGTTACACACAGCATCCGTATCAATGGATGACCATCGTCAAAGAATTGTCGCATATTGAAAACGCAGCCTTGCAGGATGTCAGGAATTTCTTTTTTAAGCATTATCGTCCGCTGAATGCCATTTTATGTGTTGCAGGTAATATTACTACTGAGCGTGTAAAGGAACTGGCCACCAAGTGGTTTGAACCGATTGAAAGCGGAGAAAAATATGTGCGCCATATTGCGGATGAGCCTGTGCAAACTGCGCCACGACTGCAGGTGGTAGAAAAAGAGGTGCCCGTTTCGGTGATCATGAAAGCCTATCATATTGCCAGTCGCACGGACCCCAACTATTATGCAGCCGATGTGATCACAGAGATCTTAAGTGGAGGACAATCATCCCGCTTATATCAGAAGCTCGTGAAAGAAAATCCGATGTTCAGTCAGATCGATTGCTATCATACCGGCAGTGTCGATAAGGGATTGTTGGTGATCGAAGCGAAGCTGCTGCCCGGTATTACTGCGGAACAAGGCGATGCCGCGATTCAACAGGAAATCGAAATTTTAAAAGCAAGCGCACTTGGGGAGACTGAACTTGAAAAAGTGAAGAATAAAATTGAAAGCATGATCGCTTTTGAAGATTTGGGATTATTGAGCAGAGCCAATAACCTGGCCTTTTATGAGCTTTTAGGCGATGCCGAAAAAATGAATGAAGAACTCGCTAACTATCATCGGGTTACGGCTGCGGAAGTGCAAAGTTATGCCAATGAAGTATTGACGGCTAATAATTCAAGTACACTATATTATCTGGCTAAGCAAGCGTCTTAATGTTGTAACGAAGATCCATGATTGTATGTCCGGTCTATTTCTGATTTGAAAATATGGATCAATAGACACAAGGCAGCAGGCCTTAAAAAAAGGACATTTATTGTTTTTTGAGTTTGCTGTAATCTATAAAG
>JADYYU010000182.1 GCA_020853515.1 Chitinophagaceae bacterium
ATACAACAGCACATACCACTATCTTTGGGTTTCAGTTCGACCTGCCCCCTACTTTAAGTCTTGAATGTACCTATGGCATCAAATATTTCCCCATCCGTAATGTGGGTATTTTCGCTGAAGTTGGATTAGGTAAAAGCTGGATCTTATTTGATAAATATTTTATACCGGATGCATTATTACAGGCGGGCATCTCGTTTAAGTTATAAGGCTATAAGTTGCTTAAGAAATTGGTCAAAGTATAACACCGCGCCTGAAAAAATCCGCTGACAATTTCCACTGACGCAATAAAACAAACTATCTGGAACACGATTAAATTACGCATTGTAATGCTATCTTTTTTCAGCATTCACATGTCATACTGCAAAATACGGATCAAGCGGTGCAGGCCCACATAATCAGTATGCTGAAGAGACTAATCTGCATTTGCTTTTGCCGGAGTGCGCAATCTAGGTTCATCTGTAACTATTATATCCCCATAAAAAAAGCATCCGTAAACGGATGCCCTTTTTTATAAATTAGTTTAAGCAATTAAGGTTTCTTTGCAGTCACTTTAAATGAATAATTAACCCTGAATTTGGTTCCGCTGGCTAAAGATTCACCATCTGCAGTTTTGAAGGCCGCAGAAATTTCCATGTAGTCAGCTCTGAAATAATCTTTAATGTCATCAGTTGATACTACCAGATCCATCGTAGTCACACCTTGCGGGATATTATCTCTCGAAGCGATCATTTTAGGCGTTGTACCGTTGAAACTGTCAACATAGATTCTTAAGCTGATCGGTGCGTCTTTAATAAAATTAAATGTCTGCCCCGGTGCATTTTCTATTACCATACTTAATTTAGTTACATTAACCTTCAGCATATCAGCTTTTGTAAATCCGTATGGCCCGATAAATTCATCTACTTTTGTAGCAAAAGTATCTAACAAAACGGGGCCGAAAGGCGGAACTGTAAAATCAAGCGACGCACCACCCGGAATTCCAAATGGAAGCGAAGTTGTATCAGACCGGTCAATTGGAACTTCAACACAGCCGGTACAGGCGTTACCCCCATTCGTATTTGTAGTAGTTTTTTTCTTGCAGCTTGAAAATGAAATTGCCAAAATCAGGCAGATGGTTAACAAAGAAAGGATCTTGTTCATAATATTAAAATTGTTTTTTAAAAGGTTAAAGTTAATTATTAAGTTGAGGAAATTATCAGCATTCAGATAAAAATTCCAAATTCTTATTCCAATGACGAATGTTTTTGTATATTTGTTAGATAATTTATTAAATTCTTTATGAAAAAATGTATTCTCTTTTGTTTAGTGTTGTTTGTAACCATCAAGACACAGGCTCAGATAGTATATACAATGGGCTATGAAAAAGCGGAGATCGAAGTGCTGGACCCCAAATTTTTCAGTACTTATCAGCTACCCGATTTCCCGGGTGAGTGCGGTATTTACGATAAGGAATCTGCTACTTTTTATACCTGCAACTACCAAACCTACCGAAATGTAAATGAAGATTTTGTGATCGATCCGTATTTAAGCACAAATCCACAGCCCACCTGCTGTGATAAATTTGACTTTGACCCTAAAAAATATTATGGTACCCTCACCCTGAAAGGTGTCATTGAGAGTGTGGAGTGGGATAGTATGGTGGTGTATTTTACAACCGACATGGCCCGTCTGCGTATTCAGGTAGATGAGCGTGAAGTTGACTATCTCTACAAAGAATTTTATAAAGAAAATCATCTGGGAAAAGTACATGTGATCTTAAGATTGAAAACTTATGACACTCCTAAGGAAAATGTACTGTCTTACAACAAAAATACAGAAGAAACACCCAAACCGGAGCGTACTTTCATCAGAATTCTTCGCTGGTAATTTTCTCTGACTTTTATGCAACCAATTCATATTCTTGCCATTGAATCGTCGTGTGATGAAACAAGTGCAAGCATCCTGGCAGACGGGAAAGTACTTTCCAACATCATTTGTACACAAGCCATTCACGAAAAATATGGAGGTGTCATTCCTGAATCTGCTTCCCGCTTACACATCAGAAATATTTTACCGGTAGTGGAAGAAGCTTTTGCTAAAAGTGGTATCAGCAAGCATGATTTGCACGCGGTAGCCTACACAAAAAGTCCCGGGCTCATCGGTTCATTGCTGGTAGGCAGTTGCTTTGCCAAAAGTTATGCCATGGCACTGGGCCTTCCCACTATTGCCGTTAACCACATGGAAGCCCATGTGCTCTCTAACTTAATTGAAAGCCCGCATCCGGCATTTCCTTTTTTATGCCTGACCGTTTCGGGAGGACATACGCAAATAGTGGTTTGTAAATCACCCCTTGACCAACAGATCATTGGCTCTACCATTGATGATGCAGCCGGCGAGGCTTTTGACAAAGCCGCTAAAATGCTTGGCCTTCCCTATCCCGGAGGCCCGCTGGTAGACCGTTATGCCAAAGAAGGAAATCCCCTGGCCTTTAAATTTGCGCAGCCAAATATGCCGGAATTTAATTTCAGCTTTTCGGGTGTCAAAACCTCCATTTTATATTTTATTCAGGCACGTGTGAAAGAAAACGAACATTTCATTGCTGAAAACCTTCATGATTTGTGCGCAAGTATTCAGTTTACAATTGTAAAAATTCTGATGAAAAAACTATTGGCGGCTGCCAGGGTGACGGGTATCCGGGAAGTGTGTATTGCCGGTGGCGTCAGTGCCAACAGCGGACTGCGTCAGGCCCTTCTTGAACATGGTAAAAAATATCATTGGAACACTTATATTCCAAAATTTGAATACTGCACCGACAACGCAGCCATGATCGGTATTACCGCGTATCATAAGTTTCTGAAGGGCGAATTTGCGACCTTAGATGAAACAGCCAGTGCCAGAAATTAATACTGCCCTCCACCTGATCACCGCTACCTGTAAATCAGATAATTTATTTTTCGCGACACCTTGTTTAGGATTCAATAGTATCGCCATCTGCCACTTCACAACAGATCCATTCATTTGAGCCAATGAACGTTGGAACTGAAATTAGTCGCTTTCGTCTTTGCCCCCCTTGCCATTACCCTTGAAGCTCTATACGATACATGCCGCTGCATGCCTGGTTAACAAAATGAGGCTGTCTCAAAAGGGCAGCCTCTTTTCTTTTTGTGTGATTCTCCAATACAGCAGTCTCAGATATTCACAAACTAGCTGTATGAACCTGCTTATTTTTTCAAACAAACAG
>JADYYU010000183.1 GCA_020853515.1 Chitinophagaceae bacterium
ATACCAACATATTTTTTTTGCTTGGTTTGGTCATTTCCTGCAAAGGAAACCAGAAATCGCAAGTCGGTCAGTTGCCCTGTATATTCAGGTTCGGCTGCTGTCTGTTTTAATTCCTTCACATCATCGTCTGTAACAGGCACCGTGGCCGCGGAAAGTTCACGTGCAGCGATGCTGCTTTTGTCAAGGTGCTTTAATAATTTACGGATCAGTTCTTCTTTCAGAAAGGGTTTTGGAATATGATCATTCATGCCGGCATTGAGATAGCGTTGGATATCGTCTTTCATTACATTCGCTGTCATGGCAATGATTTTGGTTTTGTTAAGCGGGGCTTGAAGTTCAGTTCTGATAATAGACGTCGCTTCTGTGCCGCTCATTTTAGGCATTTGTATATCCATCAGAATAAGGTCCGCTCCGTACTTTTTCAGTTGCTCAATGGCATGTACACCGTTGCCTGCCTCGGTGATCTGTATCTGTGGCGCGATCGATTTCAGGGTATCTACCGCCAGTATGACATTAAATTCGTTATCATCTACCAGCAATAAATTGGTTTTGTTCAGGATGTCAACATCGCTCTCCGAAAACACAAATTCTTCTTTATGCATCAGTTCTTTTTCGCTGCCGATCTGAAAAGGAATTGTGAAAGTAAAGGTAGTGCCTTCGCCGATTTTGCTTTCCACACTGATGGTGCCTTCCATTAATTCTACCAACTGTTTCGATATGGTGAGGCCCAGACCTGTGCCACCGTATTTGCGGGCTACATCCGTACCGGCCTGTGTAAAACTTTCAAATATTTTGTTTACATACTCTTCAGAAATGCCGATACCGGTATCTCTGATCTTAAAGGCGATTTTTACTTTATCTTCATGGCAGGCAATTTGTTCGCAAATAATTCTGACACTTCCGGCTTCAGTAAATTTTAAAGAGTTACCGGCAAGGTTCATCAGGATCTGCGACAAGCGGGTGGGGTCGCCTATCAGGATGTCAGGTACGTCATTGGTCATTTCATAGCGCAGTTCGAGTCCTTTTTCTTCAGCCTTAAAACGTAAGAGGGTTACCAGGTTTTTCAATACACTGCTGAGAGAAAATTCTATATTTTCTACCATGATCTTACCGGCTTCTATTTTCGAAAAGTCAAGAATGTCATTGATGATCACCAGCAGGTTATCGGCGCTTTGGGTAATGGCATCCAGATATCGGAGCTGATCGGTACGAGGGTTTTTTTCGCGCAGCAATCTGGTCATGCCCACGATCGCATTCATGGGGGTTCTGATTTCATGACTCATATTGGCTATAAACTGTTGCTTCAGTTTCGCTGATTGTTCAGCGATTTCTTTTTCTTTCACAGCAAATTCCAGTTCGTGTCTGATTTGAAGATTGCGAAGTTTGTTGATCGTATTTTGCTGAAAGATCTCTTCTTTTAAGGTTTCATATTTTTTCAGGTTGTCGTACGCTTCAGTGATATCACCGATGCGTTCGTACACTTTCGCATACATTTCATGAATGCTCATAATGTCGTGTTTGCGTGAATGTTCATTGGCCACATCATAAGCTTTGTCTAAGTGAAAGAGAGCCTCCTTAAAATTACCTTCATCAAAATTCATACGGCCCAGATAAAAGTGTGATATGATGATACCTTCAATATTCGATAATTCGGCCGACTGCAACAACACAGCATTCAGGTATTTGCGGGCATTTTCAAACACACCTAGTTTGTAATATACTTTGCCCATACCACTGTTGGCCAGCATTAGTCCTACCGTATTCACCTCCGTTAATTCCAACCCTTTTTTGAAATTTACCAGGGCGTTATCGTTGTCTTCCATTTTCAGGTAAATATTACCCAGCGTGTTGTAAACGCTGATCAGGCGATTGCGGTCTTCGTATTTTTTAAAGATCACCAGACAGCGGATAGCATATTCCAATGCATTTTCATAATCGAACAGATCGAAATGCAGATTGGAAATACTGATCATCACAGCAGACTGCGCCAGTTCATCGCCCAGTTCTTCATTTATTTCCAGTGCCCACTGATAATATTTTGATGCGTTGGCAAGATCCCCCAGATCGCGGTATATATTTCCGAAATTGTTGTAAATACGGGCTTTCAGATCATGAATACTATGTTCTTTGGCAATTTTTAATGCTTGTTTCAGGGTTTGAAGCCCTTTGTCGTATTCGCCCCTCAGCCAGTAAATAGCACCTCTGTTATTGAGTCCCCGGCCTTCACCTTTGCTGTATCTTAATTTCTTTGAACGGTCTATAATTTCGTCTGTAAGTTGCGAAGCTTCTTCAATATCATAATTTCTGATCTCTAGCACTATGTCTACCAGACAGTCGATCTTATCTGTTTCATCTGTGAGCGTAGCATATTGTTTTTTAAGTTCGTGGTATCGTTCGGTTGACATATTTATTTTACTTGGTTTTTTTTAAATTTATTAATAATAGCTGGGATGTCTTTTCGTCTATTTTGGCTCTTTCATCCGTTTTCAAACCGACAAGCCAGATTATTTTTTTATTGGATTCCAATACCCATGTCTGTTCTTTATGGTGCATGGCTATTTTCTCGTCGATGAGAATACGGGCTATTTTCTTCTTTTTTTTCATGCCCAGCGGATACATATAATCGCCCTGCCGCCATTTGCGCAGCAGCAATGGAAAGCTAAGCCGGGCCATATCGAACTGTCCGATATAAAGATCTTTTTTTATCTCGTAATGCGCTGAGTTCCTAGTTTTTATATGCATTTCGAAGTCTGCCGTTTTAAGATAACCGGTGTCCTGTTCGATCAGGATCATTTCACTGGCTTCTGTGTTTTTGGCAGAAATAATGATGAAATTCCTGTCTTTTAAAATTAAAAACTGATCATTTTCTACACGGTGACCGGATGCACTGTCAAGCATGTTCATAACCTGCAAACTTTGATCATAATTAAAATGAAAAGGTTTAATTATTTCATACAAAATGGTGGCCTGGGGGTGCACCTTTTTTAATTTTAAAATAGATATGAACCAATCTTTTCCTCGGCGTTCTGTCAGTTGCCTTCGAAATTGTTCGATCTGTTGTGTATATAAATCATGTACCGCTTTTAGTCGTTCAATATTTTCGGCGATATTATTTTTAAAAGCAGGAAACGTTTCCTGCAACTGCGGAATGATTTCATTCCTCATTTTATTTCTGGTATAGTCGGATCGTTGATTGCTGCTGTCATTACGGTATAAGATCTGATGTTTTTCAGCAAAGGCTAAGATTTCACTTTTTGAAAGGTGCAGCAGTGGCCTTAATAACCGTTCCTGCTGAAAAGGAATGCCTGTCATGCCCTGTATGCCGGTGCCGCGAAAGAAATGAAACAGCACGGTTTCGATGTTGTCGTCCTGATGATGGGCAGTGGCAATCACATCATAGTGTTCGGCTTCAAGTATTTGATAAAAGAATGTGTAACGCAAAGAACGTGCAGCCACCTGCACCGACATTTGGTGATTAGCGGCATAATTTTTAGTTTCAAATTGTTTCGCAAAAAAGCGGATGCTGTTGGTTTTGCACCAGTTTTTTACCAGTAGTTCGTCCCCGTCTGATTCCTCACCGCGTAATTTAAAATTGCAATGTGCTACGCCAAACACAAAACCAGCCGATAGAAACAGATCGCACATCACCATCGAGTCGACGCCACCGCTGACTGCCAGTAAATACTTTTTTTGTTTATTGATATCAGGTAACAACACGCTTAACTTCTTTTTTTTACAGACTAATCGGTGATTTCTTCCAGTGCCATCTGCAACTCGTTTTTTGCATGCTGATCCCGGAGGGCTGTGGCAATCTGAATGCCTTTTTCGTATGCATCCACGGCTTTGGCCAATTGGTTTGTTTTTTCATAGGTTTTGGCCAGATGATAGTAGGTGCCAACGTAATGGCTGTCAGTAGAAATGACTTTTTCGAAGAAGCTGAGCGCTTTAGTTGTTTCCCCCAGCTTCAAATACTCGAGGGCCAGAGCATGCATCAAAAAGCAGTCTTTCGGACTTGTTGCCAGCATTTCATTCAGTTTAACTAATCTGTCCATATTATAGTAATCAAAGTACAAACTTAATCGATTTCTGCGTAAACCTTCTATGATTCGGTATTGAGCGCTTGCCAGGCTGCTTTTGCAGGTAAAAATTGCGGTATAAAGGTTTGTTGGTTTTTGAATGGTGTGCAAGCCTCTGCACTAGCTGTAAATACTTTCTGATTGCATGCGGCAGATCCTAAAATTGAAAATTTACATTTGATTTTTCTTATTTATATTTGCGGTCCTAAAAAGTGAAGAGATATGAAAATACTGGTTTGCCTGACAAAAGCGCCTGATACCACTACCAAAATTGCCTTTACAGACAATGATACGAAGCTTAATGAGGCAGGCGTGCAATGGATCATCAATCCCTATGATGAATGGTATGCGCTGGTACGTGCACTTGAACTGAAAGAGGCCGGAACGGCCACTGATGTGCACCTGATAACGGTCGGTAAAACGGATGCTGAGCCGGTGATACGCAAGGCGCTGGCTCTGGGCGGCGACGAAGCGGTGCGCATTGATGCAGACAGCAACGATAGTTTTTACATTGCTTCGCAAATTGCTGACTATGTGAGATCCAATGCCTATGACCTGATCATGACCGGGAAGGAAAGTATTGATTATAATAATGCGAGCATCGGTGCCATGGTAGCCGAATTGCTTGACCTGCCTTATATTTCGCATGTTTCAAAACTTGAAATTGCTGGTGGTTTGGTTACTGTAAACCGTGAGATTGAAGGTGGCGAGGAAACCAATACCTGCAATTTACCCTTGGTTATTTCATGTCAGAAGGGCATGGCTGAAGCTCGGATTCCGAATATGCGTGGAATTATGGCTGCCCGCACCAAACCATTGAAAGTATTGCCTGCATCAGCAGTTGACATGCTCACCGAAATCGTTTCGTATGATACGCCTGCGGCCAAACAGGGTGTAAAAATGATCGATGCAGACCAAATGGACGAACTGGTGCGATTGCTGCACGAAGAAGCAAAAGTCATTTAATCGTCAGCTTGAAGCGGCAAATTAAATTTTAATATAAACAATAGAAAAAAATAATCATCATGGTATTAGTATTTGCAGAACAAAATAACGGAACCTTTAAGAAAGCGACTTTTGAAGCAGTTAATTATGCAGCCAAGGTTGCACAGCAAAGCGGCACTGAAGTGTGCGCTCTGGTGTTAGGTGAAGCGACTGATGTGGCTGTACTTGGCAATTATGGCGCGGCTAAGGTGGTGCATATTGCAGATGCCCGTCTCAATAATCTTGAAGCAAGGGCTTATGCCAAAGCGATTGCCATAGTGGCAACACAGCAAGATGCACAGGTGCTTGTTTTTTCAAATAATAATACGGCCAAAGCGATCGCACCCAGGGTGGCAGCACGGCTTAAAGCCGGTTTGGTAGCAGGAGCTATTGCGATACCTGACACGGCCAACGGCTTTGTTGTAAAAAAATCTGTTTTTTCCGGCAAAGCCTTTGCCTATGTCAAAATTAATTCCGCCATCAAAGTGATTTCCATTATTCCGAATTCAATTGGTGTGGTAAAATCCGAGGGGAGCTCAGCGGTAAGCGTTCAGCAGATCGACTTTACAGATCATGATTTTGCAGTAAAATTTGTTTCAGTGAATAAAGTACAGGGCATCGTTCCTTTAGGCGAAGCTGAATTGGTGGTGAGCGGTGGCCGTGGACTAAAAGGTCCTGAAAACTGGGGTATTCTGGAAAATCTTGCCGGCAGCATCGGTGCTACGCTGGCCTGCAGTCGTCCTGTAGCGGATTCACATTGGCGTCCGCATCACGAGCATGTGGGTCAAACCGGTGGTACCATTCGGCCGGATCTGTATATTGCAGTAGGTATCAGCGGAGCCATACAGCATCTTGCGGGAGTGAATAGTTCCAAAACCATTGTCGTGATCAATAAGGATGCTGAAGCACCGTTTTTTAAGTCGGCCGACTACGGCGTTTTAGGGGATGCTTTTGAAATTGTACCCAAATTGACGGCTGCTTTTTTAAAGTATAAAGCAGCACAACATGCTTAAAAAATTCAATTATCTTTGCATCTGAAATTATGAGCAGTAAAAAATTAGAACTGGAAATTGTGGCTTTGTCGCATAGTGTTACACAGGCACATTCGTATGCAGTGGTGCTGGGTGAAGTGAATGGAGTGCGTAAATTGCCGATCGTAATTGGAGGATTTGAAGCCCAGGCTATCGCAGTAGCCCTCGAAAATATGCAGCCTACACGGCCTTTGACGCACGATTTGATGAAAAATATGATGCTGGCTACTCAATTACAATTAGTGGAAGTGCTGATTCACAAAATCAACGAAGGTATTTTTTATGCCAAGCTGATTTGCCAGACCGGCAGCGAAACGATCGAAATTGATTCACGAACCTCAGATGCCCTCGCCCTCGCTGTGCGTTTTGATACACCCATTTTTACCTATGAATCTATCCTCGATTCGGCAGGCTTGCAAATGGATGAAACCACTCCCAAAAAGGCCGTGCGGGAAGAAGACAAAAAATCGAAGATCAAATTAAGCACCCTTGCTTCCGATTTAAATAAACTTACATTGGCTGAATTGCAGAAGCAACTGAGTGAAGTGCTGGAAACTGAAGATTACATTAAAGCAGCGCAGATCAGGGATGAAATTAACAGCAGAAAGTAGAACATGCTGAGCTATGAGCCCGATAAGCCTGCAACATTTGCAGTTCCGGGGCTAAACGATCTTCATTAAAGCTTTCAACAATAAAAACAAACTTTAAAAATATTATACTGTGTCACTAGAAATTACCATCAACGGAGAAATTAAAACAGCCATGCTGGCCAAGAACGAAGCTGCTTTGCGTGGTCTGAGAGCCATTAAATCAGCCATCCTGCTGGCAAAAACGGCCGACGGCAAACAGGGTGAACTGACGGAAGATGATGAGATTAAGATATTACAGAAACTCGCTAAACAAAGACGGGATTCTTTGGATGTTTTTGTGACCCAAAACCGTGAAGATCTGGCACAAAAAGAACGGGAAGAACTCAGCCTGATAGAAGCCTATCTGCCAAAGCAAATGGATGAAAGCGAATTGAAGGAAGCCCTGATGGCCATTATTGCTCAGGTGGGTGCCGCTTCGCCGGCCGATATGGGTAAGGTAATGGGTGTGGCATCCAAACAGTTAGCCGGTAAGGCTGATGGTAAAGCCATATCTGCAATGGTGAAGAGCCTTCTGTAAGTATAAATTTGTTATACAATGTTGGCCCTTATCGAAAGACAGGGGCTTTTTTTTGAGAATCCGGGTTGCAGCGCATCGTTCGGGATGCTGGTAGAAGCCTGCAGGATTGAAGCGACCGGTTTTGCACTTAAAGAGTATTTTGACTTTGTTGTCTGCTTTTCTTCAGAGACGTGCTGCTATTGATTTCTATTGTCAACTGCTCCGCCACGGCGGACCCACTGCCCACATTTTACTAATTACTTTCTGCTAATTACTTTCTACTATTTACCTTTGCACCCATTTTGAAAAATCATGGCAGATAATAAATACTTCATACCCTCCCGTTTTCACTTACCCACCCTGGAAGCTGAAATACTGAAAAACTGGAAAGAAGAAAGCACCTTCGAAAAAAGTGTGTCAAACCGCGATGGCAAACCGGCTTTTGTTTTTTATGAAGGTCCGCCCAGCGCCAACGGAATGCCCGGTATTCATCATGTTATTTCACGCGCCCTGAAAGATATGGTTTGCAGGTACAAAACCATGAAGGGGTTTCAGGTGAACCGCAAGGCGGGTTGGGATACCCATGGTTTGCCCATCGAACTGGGAGTAGAAAAAGAACTGGGCATTACCAAAGAAGATATCGGGACCAAAATTACCGTAGAAGAATATAATCAGAAATGCCGTGAAGCGGTGGTTCGATTTAAAGATAAATGGGATGACATTACAGAAAAGATGGGTTACTGGGTCGATCTGAATGATCCGTATGTGACGTATAAAAACGACTATGTCGAAACCTTATGGTGGTGCCTGAAGGAATTATATAAAAAGGGGTATCTCTATAAATCTGTATCCATACAGCCTTATTCTCCTGCTGCAGGTACCGGACTTAGTTCGCACGAACTGAATCAACCCGGATGCTACAAGGATGTAAAAGATACCAGTGCAACGGTTCTTTTTAGAATATCAGATGCAGACAGGATGAAATTATTGTCAACAGTCAATTGCACACTGCAAATAGACGAAGTTTATTTCATGGCCTGGACTACCACTCCATGGACATTGCCTTCGAACCTGGGATTGACCGTTGGACCCAATATTAATTATGTATTGGTTAAAACATTTAATCCTTACACGCATCAGTTGCAGCATGTGATACTGGCAGAGCTGCTGTTGCAAAAATATTTTAAAGACGAAGCCGAGGACGCTGCGTTTGAAAGTTATACCCAGGAATCGAAAATAATACCTTATAAAGTACTCGGTCTGTTTAAGGGCTCTGAACTGGAAGGCATGCGTTACGAACAACTACTGCCTTTTGAAAGTAATCGTCCTGAATTATCCGGCGGAGACCCTTTTCGCGTAGTATGCGGCGATTTTGTGACTACCGAAGACGGAACCGGTATTGTGCATACCGCACCAGCTTTCGGAGCCGATGATTATAAGGTGGGTCAGAAAAATAATCTGGGTATCGTGACGCTTGTTGACAAAGAAGGGAAATTTATAGACGGTACCGGTGAATACAGCGGGCGCTATGTAAAAAATTATAAAGACGAAAAGAATTATCAGGACGTCAACGTCGACATTGCTATTGAGTTGAAAAAGCGCGGACTGGCCTTTAAAGTAGAGAAATATGAGCATTCCTATCCGCATTGCTGGCGCACCGACAAACCGGTGATTTATTATCCGCTCGATGCCTGGTTTGTGCGCACTACTGCGGTAAAAGACCGGATGGTGGAACTGAATAAAACCATTAACTGGAAACC
>JADYYU010000184.1 GCA_020853515.1 Chitinophagaceae bacterium
CCGGTGGGTTGAACTAAAATGTCCTTTGGGCGACAGTACGCAGACTCCGCCTTTGCCGGTATTTGCAAGCGGCAGCATGCTGGGCGAGCCTGATTTAAGGTTGCCCGTGAAACCAATTGCCCTGGAAGGGAATTTTCGCGACCAGTTTCTCCTCATCAAGGTTCCTTATGAATTGCCCGCAGACACTTTTATACGGGCGGTAGAATTTGTGCCGGGTAATACAAAAGTTGTACATCATGTAAATGGCGATATGGTGCGATTTGATTTTGATAAAAAAAGGAATGTAAAAGATGGTGAGTGGGTCAGTGATATGAAACTGGATAGTACCATTAAGCAGGCTTATGCAAAAATTGGTGTGTTGCACGATGACGGCTCTTATCCAACACTCATCAAGTCGATTGTAAATTACCTGCCTGGTGTGGTGGCACAACAATACCCCGATGGGATTGGCGGCTGGAAAGCGGGTAAAAAAAATGCCTTCTTATTAGCCGACTTGCATTATGGTCCAACTGCTGAAAATACCTGGGATAGTTCCTATATCAATATTTTTTTTGGCAGAAACATGCCTTACCGCCCGCTCATGGAATTTCAAATGGGCACACTCGGTGTATCACCAATAGTGCCCCCGCTTATTATTCCTCCGGATCAGGTAACTTCCTACACTACACGTTTTACCATCGAAAAAGATATTTCTATCCTTACCGTTAATCCTCATATGCACTTGCTGGGAAAGAGTTTTAAAGCCTATGCCTTATCACCCGCACAGGATACGATCCGGCTCATTCACATACCGCGCTGGGATTTTAACTGGCAGTTTTTTTATACTTTTAATAAAATGCTGAAGATTCCTGCAGGCAGTACTATTGTGGTAGAAGGTGTGTTTGATAATACCAGTCAAAATCCCTTTAATCCCCATCATCCGCCGCAAACGGTGCGGGATAATAACGGGAGTATGCGTACAACCGATGAAATGTTTCAGTTTATTATTACCTATCTGCCATATCAGGAGGGCGATGAAAATATTTCGCTCAGACGTTAGCAGTTGACGCAACGAGGTTTCGCACAAAAAAAAACCGCAAAATTTGCGGTCTTTCTTTTCATTAAAATATTAAAATTGAAAAATTATTTTTTGCCAGTTTTTTTGCTGGTAGTTTTTTTAACAACCGCTTTCTTGGGCGCTTTCTTAACTACTTCAGCAGGTGGGTTACTCAGTGCAGCTACTTTTTTTGCCATGGCAGATTTCAGATTAGCTGCTTTGTTTTTGTGAATGATATTTCTTTTAGCTAATTTATCAAGCATAGACTCAATAGTAGGCAACTTCTCTGCTGCTGCTTTTTCGTCTGTGATGGCCATCAGGTCACGCATTGCATTACGGGTGGTTTTGCCGTGGTAACGGTTTCTTTCTCTGCGTTTGTTCGCTTGACGGGTATCTTTGTTGGTCGCTTTATGATTAGCCATGATTTTATTTTTGAGGGCGCAAATATAGTTATTATTTTTTGAAAATGTGGTTTTACTTTCAAAAAAACAATTTTTATTGTAAAAAAGTTGAAAATTCATGCCGGGCTGATGAAAGTTGCTTTGGGAGTCGCTATCAAATTCATTTTTTGATCAGCACCGGGCATAGGTCGAAAATAATATGGATCGGCCTCTGCTTCTTTTGCCAACCGGCCCTGCGTTTCAATGACCTGAGCTATGCTGATTACAAATCCACTTCTTTGACGATTTGCGATCCATTTCGCAAAATGATCACCTTTACTTTTTCACCTTTTTTTGAGCTTGACAGCGCTTTCATATAGTCTTTAACCGATTCTACCGGTTGTCCGGCAAATTCGATCAGTATGTCGCCAGCTTTCAATCCTGCTTTAAATGCAGGCTTATTGTCAGAAACGCCATCAAGTCGCATACCTTTGCCTTCAAAGGTATAGTCGGGCATTACACCCATCGTAACTTTAAACGACGATTTGCCAGTTTCTTCATTTCTGGTTTTATAAAAATCCAACTTGGGTTGCTGGTCGAGTGCTGCGATCAGGTCAATCATCAGCTCCAGTACTTTGGCTTCACCTTCAATATTTATTTTTTCAAGGTCGTCGCTTGGTTTGTGATAATCGCTATGCTGCCCGGTGAAGAAATGCAATACCGGAATGTCTTTTAGATAGAAAGAAGTCTGATCACTGGGTCCGATTCCTGCACTATCGCTTTTTACCGAAAAATAAGTATTGGTTTTATCAATAGCCTCTTTCCATGCCGATGAGGTGCCGATGCCATAGATCAGTAGTTTTTTAGTACTGTCGTTCAGCCGGCCTATCATGTCCATATTGAGCATATAGTTGATCTGATTGAGTGGCAGGGTGGGCTTGTCGCACCATTTTTTTGAACCGATAAGACCGAGTTCTTCGCCCGAGAAAGTCATAAACAACATGTTGTACTTCTCTGTCACTTCGTTTTCTGCAAAATAGCGTGCCAGTTCTATGACACCGGCCACACCGCTTGCGTTGTCGTCGGCGCCGTTATGTATTTTGCCTTCAGGATCGGCATCCAGACTATTATGATCGTGTCCAAGACCTAAATGGTCAAAATGTGCACCGATCACAATCGTGTAGGGAGCGCCATTATCTAAAAAGCCCAGTACATTGCAACCTTCCAACGGTTCTGAGGCTGCAGTTTCAGTCAGTGTGCTGTCGTGTGGATTTTTGCTGAGTTTATACCTGAATGTATAATAAAATCCGTCATTACCCCAAGGTTCTAAGCCGATCTGCCTGAATCTTTTGGCAATATATCTCGCAGCAACAATTTCTTCCGGCGAACTGGTAGCCCGCCCTTTCAAATGATCTGATGCCAGATAGGCAATGTGATGATAGAGGTAATCGTGGCGGATGCGTTGTGCCTGCATCGTACCAAAAGTCAACAGGATGGCCACGATAAGATTTATTTTTCTCATAGTTTGTTTTGTATTTAGTCGACCCATTCAGCAATAAATAAGTTGGTGTCGCGGGTGCCATGGTTATTTCTGTTCGATGAAAAAAACAGTTTTTTTCCGTCCGGCGAAAACATGGGAAAGGCGTTAAAGTTACTTTCACTTGTGATTTGCTCAAGTCCGGTTCCATCAATATTGATCATAAACAACTGAAAGTTATATCCTTTGTCGCCATGGTGGTTACTGCTGAAAAGAATCTTATGGCCCATGGGATGGAAAAACGGCGCCCAGTTTGCCTTGCCTAAGTGAGTGATTTGTTTAACATTGCTTCCGTCAATATCACAGGTGAAAATTTCCATATTGGTAGGAGCCACCAGGCCTTTTGCAAGCAGTTTCTTATATTCGCTTATCTCAGTATCTGAAGAAGGATGTGACGCCCTGTAAACAATTTTTTTTCCGTCGGGTGAAAAAAAAGCTCCGCCATCATAGCCTAACTGATGGGTAATTTGTTTTTGTTGA
>JADYYU010000185.1 GCA_020853515.1 Chitinophagaceae bacterium
ATTATGTATTGCAAACCATTGCAGGGAGAGGCTAAACTACTTTATGAGATGTCGCAAGTAGATCCCAAACCCTATGATGCAGCGATTGAAGCTATTTTTGCAAAGTATATGAATCGGCATCAAAACATGAGAAGTTACTTTTCACTCGATTCGATTATGCTGGAGGTAGCTCAATTGCCTTTATTTGTCGATGCGATCTGGAATAACTGTGTGCCTCAGGTAGCCTCGCCGGATGGAGTCAGTGACTATCGGCTGGGTGTAATATTTAAAGCAGATACAGAGGCAAAAACAATCCAACGAGTGTATATCGTAAACAACAGTTTAGAAAAGGGGCAGGTATTGGTGGAGAAAAAATATGACACTGATTTTGTATCCAGAACCAGAAGACAATGTGAAGGTCATGATGAATAAATGGATCCTGCTTTTACTATTGTGCATAAATGCAGAAAGTATGCTTGCGCAGAAACTTGTTACCAGTTTACTGCCCCTGAAAGATTCTACGATAGCGCAATTTAAGGATATCAATGAATTGTATTTTTTGCATCAGGCTTCTAATAAAAAGTTACAAAAATTGGTGCAAAGATTAACAAGCACCACGTCTCAGCAAAAGGCAGATGCGATACTTAAAGACATCGCCAAACTCAGAACCGAGGGTTCAGTTGTTATACTTGGCCTTGACTACTATTTTAAAAACTCCAAACCGGTTGCTGGCAGTAATGTTGCTCATGTGCTTGATCTGCTGGCTAATAGTCCATGCTATCAGTTGATCAATCAATACTGGTACCAGAACAGCATTGATACAAACTTACCCGGTAACGCTTTTAAACAGAAAATGCAGGATACGATCGGCTGGATATATGGATTTGGCGCGTTCTATTATTTATCACCAGCAGATTCATCGTATATCATACGTATGAAAAAAGTGAACACGGATGAAATAGATGCAGAAATAGAAGAGATCATAGAGGGGTACCTCAGTCAGCAATCGAATCCTTTTAAATATGAGTTCACTGCAATGGTCAACGATATCAAACAAGTAAAGAATGTAGTAGATGTTCAGCATGATGCTTGCCTGATCAAGACTCAACAACTACCCAATTGGGATCAAATAGGTGTGCTGATCGTGAAAGGAAAAGACACTGTAGAACGGGTATATACGATTCAGTATGGACGTTTCAGCATGTTCAGATTAGGTAAACACGTTTCATTTCCGCTGATAAGCAAACCGGATGTGTTATTTTACAAAGGAGTCGGATATGGACTGCATTTTATTCGCAATACCAGAGTTCAATGTGAGCAAAACAAAATAAATCACTTAAATGGAATGCAATGATGCAACAACTTAATTTCGTACGATGGTTGATGATGTTTGTTTGCATTTGCGTAGCCAGCCAACCAAGAGCGCAGCAATGCGGCTATGAGCATCGGGGTGCGATATTGTTACAAATTATTGATTCCGCATCGCAGCAACCGATAAGGGGATTAAAAGTTTATCTGAGCTATGCAGATGGCAAGCCTATTCAGGCTGTCGGAAAAACATCGTACGACGATAAAAAAAGCAAAACATGCATAGATGAATATCTATTCTGGGAGAATTTAAGTCCAAAGATACATAAGTCTGCCTGCGTGTACACCAATATGTACAGGCAATCATTTCCAAATGCCGGCGATCATTTTATCTGTGTGGTTCCGACACGCAATTCGATCATGGCAATCAGTGAGCTAGCATACAATTGGGGGATACAAAAAGTTGCAACCCTTAAAAATGAAATATTGGAATTTGACCCAAACAACAATAACTTTTTTATATACATCAATATATCAGATGATCGAAAAGGACATAAACAGGTACGTTACACAGCGCAACGAATAAGAATACCTGTAGCTGCCGTGACCGACATATGTAAAAGCCATTTGGATGGGAATGACGGTCAGCTAAGAAATGGCCAACAGCTCAATCCCATTCAGATCGTGCTGAAAGCCAATGATCCTGCATATAAAGCCACCCTGAAGCACAGTACATTTAACCGCTATCTGATACCCTCCTATCTCACAGGGACACAGCATAGTAGCTCTATGGAAGGAAGTCATACAATGCACTCGCTGCAGAAAATAGAGTTGTTTGATGAGCAATCGCTTCAACTGCTGCAGACTATTGAACGGCCGCAGCTAAAACAATTGTCCTGGGGGCTGGGTGTGATGGTGTATGGCAATTTCTATAATGAGGAAGAACCCCGCCAGTTGGGTTTTAGAATCCCGGCTCAATTAAATGATCAGGAAATGCGTGAACAACAACGTTATGTATATTATAAATACAATGAAACAAGCAAACTCTATGAATTAGATTCACTTTTAAACAGTAAGAAGTATACCCGGTTTGATGCAGATACAAGGCGGATGTTTGCGACCGAATTTTTAGATAAAAAGGATGCGATGCTTATTTATCATTATCAACTTAAAGATAGAAAATGGTTACTGCTGGATACAGAAAAGCACGAAAAACAAAAACCGCTAAACATCATTACACATGCCCAAACTGAAGTGGAGAAAGCAAAATGTTATGTAGACAAGTCGTATCGCATCAAGCCTGTACAATATTTTACCGGAGAAGCTGAAAAAGTGATCCTGGATACATTCTGGATAGGAAACTACGGCACTAAAGCCGCTAAATTAACAGTATTGCAAAATGCAAATTTTACGATACCTCAGGAGATACTGCCAAATCAGAAATTGCCTGTTGTGTACATGAGAAGATTTGTTTCTGATGACAAAACTGGTAACAATTTGTACCACGTTCCACAACTGTTTAATTCGGTCAATGATTATTTCAGCATTCGAACTAATGACGACGAAATATTATCTGGATCTGTAAATTATATGATCGTGGATAACAGGGCCACGGTATCTAAACTCCACGACTCTGGCTTCAACATTCTGCTTGAGAATGGGCCATTCAAGAAAAAAATCATACATACCTTTCCGAGCGGCTATCTCAAAGAATATGGGGAATATTATATACCTGACAGTTGCCGGATCGGACTCTGGACTGTGGTTGATTCCAGCCAGCCGTATCCCATTGCACAAGTGCAAACCAATAAGTTGTTTACCCTGCAGCTCGCCAATGCAGACCTGAGCAAATGTGTCATTTCGAAAGTTGAAAATCGGAAAAAGGTCACCTATGAAAATGGAAGCAGAGTCTCATTCGCAGTGAGTCGTAACACAGACTCGATTATGGTGAGCGATGGACTGGCAGAGGCCAGTTATGCAATTAAATTTGACGAATTAAAACAGGAAGACGGTGTGACATTATACCTGCTGAAACCTGCTGAAACCTTTGTATATAGTGGTCAGATCAAGCTACCGGTTGATTTCAGCCATCAGCAATATAAAATACAGTTCACCTCTGCATATTTATCCGGATTGCCACTAAGAGATCAGGCAAATACAGAACAGCATTATTTTGATGAGCTCAGATATCAGTACCCGTATTTACTGTATTATAATATAGATATAGCAACCGATAAGTTCAGTGAAAGAAACCCTGACAATCTTTTTATGATACTGGATATGAGCAAATGCGCTCCCGGTGAAAAGAATTCCATTTATAAGCGTTTAGAACAGGATCCTAATATTCGATCGGTGAATCTATTAATGCAGAGAGGAGCACAATTCTTCAACGACAATACAATACAGATACCCGACTTTAGCTACAAAACACTCGATACAGCAGTCGCGGAAAAAGCAAAGCAGTTTGGGTTTACATTTACACATCTGCACACATCAATGTCCCATGTTCAATTTAATTTTTGCTACAAATCGAAAATTGCCAATGAAGCGTTTTATCAGCATTACAATCAATTGTGTGAATCGCTTGGTCTTAAAACAATCTGGCTCAACAGGTATGCCAACAACAAACCGGAAATGCCGGAGCACGATCTGAAACCCTCATTACGAATGAAGGACGGTGGGTAATAGATCATTTGGCCCGCAGCACTTACAAAGTAATGCCATACACTTATTAAAAATACAAATGCACTTATATATGCTCTTCAACGAAATCCCTCATCACATCGTCCATTGAATTTAAACTCATTCACATGAAAAATATAATTGGTACAATTCTAATGATCTTAGTTGCTGCCGGTGTACATGCACAGTCGTACAAAATCGATTCCAGCTTTGGTATTAATGGCATAAAACATCTTATGATATCAAGAGAACTAGCAGGTATTGCTGTCAGACCAAATAACGATCTTGTACTTTGCGGATATAACAATGTGCCCCAGTCTATGAATTATCAACTGGCCGTAAACGCACTGACGTTTGCCGGACAAATTGATATCAGTTTTGGCACTCAGGGCAATGCGACCACCTGGATTGATTCGTTGACCTACGCCTATGATTGCGCGATACAGGCCGACGGAAAAATAATTGCAGTGGGCACCTACTCTTCCGGAAATACACCCAATGCACCGGCTGTTCATCATGCATTTGCAATGCGTTATCTGGCAAACGGAACTATAGACTCAAGCTTTGGAGCCAATGGAATTGTATTGGTAAATGCCGGCGATGAATGCAATTTTGCAAAAGTAAAAATACTACCAAACGGAAAAATACTGGCTGCCGGAAATATTCAGAACGGAGCAATCTTACGATATTTTCTGGTGCAATTAAATGCAAGCGGGACCTATGATCTGAATTTC
>JADYYU010000186.1 GCA_020853515.1 Chitinophagaceae bacterium
ACCGGTTCTACTCTCGTGTCGCAGTTGATCGACAGTTTTGTAGTGATCATCATTGCCTTTAAACTGGGTCAGCACTGGAGCTGGCCCAAGGTGCTGGCGATTGCACTGGTAGGTTATTCGTATAAATTTCTGGTGGCCATACTGATTACACCCCTCATTTATCTGGTGCATCATCTGATCGAAAAATATCTCGGAGCTGATCTGGCCGTAACAATGAAAGACAGCGCGGTGCATGCCGATTAGCTGCGACGGGCAGTGGATCTGAACCGGGACTGAAACCAAATTTTAATTAAAACCGGCCACTCACATTCGGGTGCCCGAATCTTATCATATTTCTATTATATTTGCAGGCATTATTTGGCTCTGTGCACATCCCTTATCTGCCTCCCGGTAAAACATGGCGCATGGCTGCAGATGGCCAAAATATTTTAATATTAAAACAATTCAACACTAATTTTTAGCTACATGTCCACACCGCATTTTCATTCACTTAAAGTCAAAGAGGTCAAACGCGAAACAAGTCTGTGCGTTTCTGTAGCATTTGAGATCCCTGACACCCTGAAGGATGCATATGCCTATCAGGCAGGTCAGTACATCACTTTCAAAACAGAC
The DNA here is from genome assembly GCA_020853515.1 of Chitinophagaceae bacterium. Taxonomy (GTDB): domain Bacteria; phylum Bacteroidota; class Bacteroidia; order Chitinophagales; family Chitinophagaceae; genus OLB11. The sequence continues at coordinate 613 of JADYYU010000186.1, forward strand.
ATCGATGGAGAAGAATTACGTCGCTCGTATTCATTATGCAGCGCACCTTTCGAAGACGATTTCAGGGTGGCTGTCAAGCAGGTAGATGGAGGCCGGTTTTCCTCTTTTGCTAATACGTCGCTGAAAGTTGGCGATCTGTTGGATGTAATGACCCCAATGGGAAATTTCACTGTTAAGCCTGAGCCGGGTGCTAAAAAGAACTATATGGCCTTTGCTGCCGGAAGTGGTATTACGCCTGTAATCAGTCATATCAAAACGATTTTACATACAGAGACTGACAGCATATTTACGCTTGTTTTTGGAAATCAGAATTTCTATTCAATTATTTTCAGGGAAGAAATTGAGGCCTTGAAAAATAAATTTATGGGTCGCTTACAGGTCGTGCATATCCTGAGCCGCGAGCGCATGGAAACAGACTTGAACTACGGACGCATTGACGGCGCCAAATGCGAACAGCTTGGCCGTGGGGGGCTGATCGATTACAAAAGCTATGATCATTTTTTTATGTGCGGACCAGACGAGATGATCATGAGTGTAAAAAAATATCTGGAGTCAGCCGGTATTGAATCTGGAAAGATCCACTTCGAACTGTTTACTTCTGAAAAATCGGCCAAAGCCAAAGAAGCCTACAAAGCTTCGCATAGCGACGAAGAAGGTAAAACCAGTAGGGTGACAATTAAGATCGATGACCGTAGTATCGAATTTCCGTTGGCTTTTGGCGGTGATACCATTTTAGATGCAGCATTGAAACAGGGTGCCGATCTGCCATTTGCCTGCAAAGGCGGGGTTTGCTGCACCTGCAAGGCTAAAGTGATGGAAGGTACAGTAGAAATGGAAGTAAATTATGCACTCGAAAAAGATGAAGTGGCGTCAGGCTTTATCCTCACTTGTCAGGCGCATCCTACCAGCGACCGGGTATTGATTGATTTTGATGCGCGATAGCATTACTTTATTTTTTGCTGTTTGTATTCAGTTTGATCTGATATTTCAATAAAAGCATTTTATATTTGAATTTAAAATTATGGCTGTTGAAAAAGAAGTTGCATGACACCCATGCGGAGAAAGTTTGCCTCAATTGCGGTTATGAACTGAGCGGACCTTTCTGTTCACAATGCGGTCAAAAAGTGCTGTTGCATAAAGACAGCTTCTGGCATTTGCTGGTTCATTTTGTGTCAGATTATTTTCATTATGACGGAAAGTTTGCACAAACAGTGAAGGCCTTGTTCTCGATGCCCGGTAAAATTACGGGCGACTTTACAGCCGGCAAACGCAGCCGCTTTCTGAATCCTATTCAGTTATACCTGTTTGTCAGTGCTATTTTTCTGTTTGTGTTCACAAAATATATCTTTACTGTTTCCAGTTCTTGCCATTCAATGGAAGAGGTTTATGAGCGTTATCCGATCATCAAAGCAGAGCAGCAGAAAACCTTCGACACCAGTAAATACGTACATAATCCCTTTGGTTTTACTATTGACAAGCGTGGTTTTCAGGTTAATAATAAGGTGTACACCCTCAGGCAATATGATAGTATAGAAGCCAGCCTTCCGGCCAATCAGCGTGAAGGCGGACTGCACCGGAGCTTTCACCGGAAGTTGCTCAAAATAAATGATAAAGCAGTTATTATCGATGATATCAGTAGTGTTCAATATCCCAGGGCGATCTATTCTTCACTTCCAAAAGCGCTGTTTATTTTACTCCCTATTTTTGCTTTTTTACTAAAATTATTTTTCAGACGCAGGCCCTATGCCGACCACATTATTTTTAGTCTTCATTTTCATACGATGGTGTTTTTAATGCTCACAGTATTTATGCTGACAGGTTATGCGGTCGATTTCGCCCATTTTGATATGATCGGATTGCTTATGTTATGCGCCATTGTAGTGTACTTATACATAGCATTGTTTCATTATACCGGGCAAAAATGGCTGCCGCTTACGCTCAAATTTATTGCCTTAGGAGCTACTTACACGTTCATCTTACTGATGTCCGCATTTGCGATTCTCATCCTGTCCATCTTTTTGATGTAGAAGCTTATTCATGTTTAACTTTGACCTGTTCCGCCGAGGCAGACTGTCAACTGTCAACTGTCAACTGCCAACTGTTCCGCCGCGGCGGACTGTCAACTGTAAACTTCCCCGCCGAATTGCTAACTCCTGACTGCTCTGCCTGCAGCGGCACTCTTCTTATTAATTACCCATACAGCCAGTATACCCAGCGCACCGCCGGCCACAGTATTCCACTGTATCACTTCACCGATGGCTACAAAAGATGAAATGGCCGCTGCAAAGGGAACGATATAAATAAAACTGCTGGTTTTTTCTGCTCCGATTTTTGAAGTGGCAAAAAAGAAAAAAGTGGTGGCAACGCCGGTATTCAGCATGCCATTAAAAAGCATATTGAGCCAAAACCTGGTATCGCCGCTATTGATAATCCGTTGTATAGAACTGAAATCAATAAAAAAGGCCAGAATAAGAATGCAAAGAAAGTACATCCATAAACTGAAAGCCAATGGTGAACCATGTTGAAATGACAAAGCGGTGACCCTGCTCAGCACGGCCCATACAAAAGTGGAAAGTATAAAAAACAAATTGCCTGATTGTAAGATCAGGTCGGCATGATTCCACACACTTAATAAAATACAGCCTGCAATAAATCCGATGGTAAGTCCCACTGTTTCAAGGATGCTGGGCTTTCTTTTCTTAATAATCAGGGCCAATAAATAAGATATGATCGGTGTCATGGTCGTTACCAGTACACCGCCGGCACCGGGCATTCCTTTTTCAATTCCGGTAAAAAACAACATGCTGTAGACAGCGATCAGTGCGGCGGCAAACAACAAAGAAGGCAATCCCGTTTTTTGAATACTGAGTTTTACTTTCAGAAATTGTAATATAACAAGCAGCGTAATAAAGGTGAAAATAAAACGCAGAAAGGCGATCTCGAGAGGTTTGCCGTAATGCGACAGTACTTTGGCACTTGGCCAGCTCATACCCCAGATCAGCATACTGACCGAAATGCCGATGATCAGAAAATGCTTATTTTTCGAAATGGGAAACATGGTTGCGAATGTAGTTAAAGAGTTTTTTAAAAATGCGAAATGCGCTTGTTTTGTTTAGGTCAAAAAAAATCCGCCAGCTTTTGACTGGCGGATTTAAAGTTATGAAAAGCGTTTTGCAATTATTTCTGTATACTGAATTTCTGCAGTTTTCTTTCTGTATTTTCGATCAGTTCCATGATGTAAATACCGTTGGATAAGTTTTGCAGGTCAAACGAAAGATTGTTTTCACCTTCTACGGTAGTGTATTTTTCAGACAAAATGCGCTGACCGATGGCACTGTAAATATTCACAGTTGCTGCCTGATTTCCTTCTGCATAAAATTGCAGAGCTACTTTGTCGTGAGCAGGGTTCGGATAAATATTCAATGCCGCTTTATTAGTCATTTCGTTATCTTCATTACCGTCTAAACGCCAGTTGACGTTGCTGGTGCTGGCATTCAGGGTATAGCAGTTGGCCAGGCTGAAAGCGCCATTATAGCCATAAACCTGTATGTAATAGGTAGCACCGGCTGCCGCATTATACTTAATGGTTTCAGTGGCATTGCCACCCAGTTGCGAAATGCCTATTTGAGTGCCATTGGCGTTGTACAGACGTATGTCATAATCGAGCGGTAAAGTAGAAAGCGTAACTTTCAATTTTGGAGCAGCGTTGGTAGTGGTGATTTTATAGTAATCTTTATCTGTATTGCTGCCGATCATTGAAAGGATATTTGTGTTAATCGCAGCAATGGTGGCAGTTTGTCTGGTGTTATTTGATTCGTAACTATTGCTGCAGCCACCAGCTACTGCTGCCGTATTAAAGGTGCCGATAGAAGAATAAGCAGCGGTAGCACCACTGCAAACGGTTTGTACCTGATACTGATAAGCAGTACCGGCAGTCAGCCCTGTCAGATTGCGTGAATTTGTTACTGTTGTCGTAGTGGTCCAGTTAGCAGCAGTCACTACTCGGTACTGCACATTGTAACTTACGGCATTAGCTACTGCACCCCAGTTGAGTGTTGCAGTTGTAGTGGTAATATTGGTGGCATTCAAACCGGTAGCTGTTCCACAGGCACCACCTCCGCCACCCGGTGCGTTGCAACCCGGTGAGGACAATAATGCAACACGGGCGCCGCCTGCAGCAAACAAGGCACTCATGCGGGTTTTTTGACCTGCTGTAAACATATACATGCAGGCATCATCTGTGTAGTCCATATAGTTCATATACATATCGCCGTTAGGGCCATTTGCGCAAGATACCTGCGGAAATGAAGGACAGCCGTAGTTTTCGTCTGCCTGATTGGGTGTATCGTTTACCTGATCGCTACCGTTGCAACCGGTGCCATCATCTCCCCAGATATGGTAAAGATTCAGCCAGTGACCAACCTCATGAGTGGCGGTTCTTCCTTTGTTGAAGGGAGCAAGTGCTGTGCCCATAGTGCCAAATCCGGTATAGGTGATTACTACGCCGTCGGTGGCAGCAGCGCCACCCGGAAACTGAGCATAGCCTAATACGCCGCCACTTAAATTACAAACCCAGATATTGAGGTATTTGTTGCGGTCCCAGATATTGGCACCACCCTGAGCCGCATATTTAACGGCATCGTTGGTAGTAAAGGATGTTTTGTTGGTAGATACCCGGTTGATGCCGGTAGTCGCATTGCCGGCAGGGTCTTGCTGTGCGAGGCAAAACTGCACTTCACAGTCGGCCACCAAACCCTGAAACACAGCCGGTGTATTGGCCCAGTCTGCATTGAGTTTTCTGAAATCGGCGTTCATGACAGCCAGTTGCGACTGTATCTGCGCATCGCTCACATTTTGTGCAGCCGTGTTGTACACAACATGAAAGACCACCGGGATCGTTTTAACGGCTCTTGTCTGCTTTTGCGGATTAGCCGTATAATCTTCAATCTGCCTTTCGATTCGTTCGTGCTCGGCAGCATATTGCGGATCGCTTTGCAGCATTTGTAAATGATGTTCGTGGGAACCGCAGATGCGCTGGTTCTGGCCAAATCCCTGATTGAACAAAGCCAGGGCGGCAATGGAAAGTAAAATCTTCTTCATTCTTATATATTTTTTGTTAGTTAAAAATAGAATTAACAAATGGTTAATGCAACTTTTGTACCAACATTTGAGATAAACGGGGACACTCTGTAGAAGAATACAAAAAAATCCCCCCGCTTGTGGCGGAGGGACTATAAATTCGAAGGTGTATATTAAAAACTATTCTTATTTAATACTGAATGCATGATTGATCCAGAGCCAGAAATTACCATCATACAGGAAGGCGATAATAAACCAGATAAACAGCGCCAACGGAATGATAATGGTCATGATCATATTTTGTACTTCATCACCCAAATGCATAAATACTGAAACAATCAAACCGGCTTTCAGCAGTGTCATCACGATGAAACCCACATTGGGAATTGTTTTAGGAATATGATTATAAAAGCAGTACAAACCTATTGCTACTTCTATAATAGTGATAATGGAAAGCCAGAGGGTTATTTTCCATATTTTTTTTACTTTATTCTTGCTGTCGGCAGAATTTTTATCCAGTGTATGATGCAGGTTATAAAGTCTGGATTGGTCTGCTTCGTAATCGTTAAATTCCATGATCTGAAAGATTTTTTTATTTTTTATTAAATATTTTAAATGTAATAGTAACTTGGCTTACAGCAGGTAGAAGCAGGTAAATACAAATACCCACACCAGATCTACAAAGTGCCAGTAAAGACCAATTTTTTCTACCATTTCATAATGGCCTCTTCTTTCGTAAGTGCCGTTAATAGTATTGAGCAACAGGATGATATTTAACACTACACCTGAAGCAACGTGCGCACCGTGAAAACCTGTAATCGTAAAGAAGAAATTAAAGAATTTGTGTGCCGCATCAGCACCAGCAACACCGGTAGCAACATCAGGCGGTACATTATGACTAAAAAAATGGGCTAAACTCGCACCATGAGCTATGCTTCCATCGGCCATCGTTCTGAAGGAACCCCACCAGGCTCCATGATGATATAAGTGCGTCCACTCCCAGGCCTGACAGCTCAGGAACGCAATACCGCCTAAAATGGTCCAGATCATCCATTTGATCACTCCGTTTTTATCTCTGCAATGACCTGCATGTACAGCCAGTACCATGGTTACGGAACTGATGATCAGAATAAAGGTCATTAAACTTACAAATGCCATGGGTGCACCGCCATTGGGCGCTAACCACGGAAAAGAAGCAAATACTTCATTCGCATCCGGCCATACATTACTGAAAAACCGGGTGGTGCCATAAGAAATAAGAAATGCACCAAAGGTAAAGGCATCACTCATTAAGAAATACCACATCATGATTTTGCCATAACTCAGGTTGAAAGGACTCTGTCCTCCGCTCCATACTTTCTTTTTGTCAACAGCTACTAAACTCATACAATTTTTTTACAGTGTTATTTTTGATTGAATAAAAAAAATAAAAACAAATATATCCAAAGCACATCAACAAAATGCCAGTATGTGCCTAATATTTCTAATCCGTTGCTTGAATAAACTTTGGTGCGCTTTCTGAAGTTCACTACAAAAAATACGATCACCAACGCGATCACCCCACCCAGCATATGCAATATATGCACTCCTGAAATAACATAGATGAAACTGCCTGAAATGCCTTCCCCGTTGCTGGCTAAGGTAACACCCTGGCCATGCATTTCGTAAAAACCCCAAAACTGCAACAGCATAAACAAAACACCCAGTATGGCTGTAACAGAAATGAGCTTTTTATAAAGCCCCATGTTTCTTTTCTTAAATTCTTTGATAGACAGGTGCATGGTAACACTGCTTGCCAGTATCACGGCCGTGGACACCCAGAACGCGGTTGGTAAACTGAATAATAACCAGTTGCCCTGTGCTTTGCGCACTAAAAATGCACTCGTCCAGCCGGCAAACATCATACAGATGCTGGCAATGGCAATCCATAACAGTAATTTATGCGGATGTATTTTTTGACGTTGTGCAGTTAATGTACTCATTGAAATAGTTGATTTCAAGGTAACAGTTTAATAAATGTTAAATAAAATCAGGCAAATTTAATAATGAAAACCTTAGTTTCATAGAAAATAAGGGTGAAATTATAATTTATTTCCATTCCGTGGCAAATACATCGCTGAAATGCTTTCTGATCTTTGCTTCTACCTCCGCAATGGGAACCACACGCCCCAGTTCTTTCTGCATGCTGCTGACCTGCTTATGCTGTATGCCACAGGGGATGATCATATCAAAATACTTGAGGTCGGTATTGACGTTCAGTGCAAAGCCATGCATGGTGATCCAGCGGCTGGTTCTGACGCCCATGGCGCAAATCTTTCTGGCCTTGTGCGGAATGTCTGTGTCGATCCACACGCCCGTTTCGCCGGCGCTGCGTTCGCTTTGAATGCCATATTCAGCCAGGGTACGAATGATGATCTCTTCCAGATTGCGCATGTATAACACAATATCAGGTTTGATCTGCTCCAGATCCAGTATCGGATAACCCACGATCTGCCCTTCGCCGTGAAAAGTAATGTCACCACCGCGGTTGGTTTTGAAAAATGAAATGCCCTGATCTTTCAGAAACTGGTTATTTACCAGCAGATTTTCCATTTGTCCGCTTTTACCCAGTGTAAAAACCGGCTCATGCGCACACAATAAAAAATGACTCTTCGTCTCTTCAACGGCATCCTCACGCTGACCCAGCTCACGTTCCCGGTTCCGCTTCTTGATCTCCAGATTTTCATTCAGCAGCGACTCCTGATAATCCCAGGCCTTTTTATATTCGATAGTCCCCAGATGTTCGTAAGCTATTTGCATGCTGCAATATTAAGAATTTTTATCGTTTAAACGATAGTAGGTCCAACTGCCATAACGCTATTGATTTAGCCGGCACGCTATTCTCACTATGGCTGTGTTGAGTGAAGGATGAGGGCGGGAAAGACACTGTGGCTGCCAAATTGTTGCAGGCGAAGTGAAGCCACTGTTGCTTACGCCATTCTATTTACGCATCCCGAATGCTGCTTTGGCATTTTTATTTAAACTACCTTTGCGGCTATGAACAGCGCTTTACTCAATACCGACCTCGAAGAAGATGAACTGCATGATGATAAACCCAAAGAGAAATTTGTTTTTTTTGATTTTGTGATCGAAAAAGGTCAGGAACCTTTTCGCATTGACAAATACCTGATGACCAAAATGGCCAATGTTACCCGCAGTAAAATTCAACAGGCCATCGACGACGAATGCGTGTATGTAAATGACAAGCTGGTAAAGCAGAATTACAAAATAAAGCCCGGAGATCACGTAGTTGCCTACACCTTTCGCGAACCTGAAAGTACCGAGATCATACCGGAAGATATTGCACTCGACATTGTGTACGAAGACGATCATTTGCTGGTGCTAAACAAGCCTTATAATATGGTGGTACATCCGGGTCATGGCAATTATACCGGCACAGTGGTCAATGCGCTGGCTTATTATTTACAGCAAAAAAGCGATCAGAAAGATCTGCTGCCCCGTATCGGACTGGTACACCGCATCGATAAAGACACTACGGGTTTGCTGGTGGTGGGCAAAAACGAACAGGCTGTGCTGAGCCTTTCCAATCAGTTTATGGAACATACCGTTAACCGCCGCTACCACGCTCTGGTATGGGGCGATGTAGAAGCCGACGAAGGAACGGTAGACACCTACATAGGCCGTCATGAGCGCAATCGCAAAGTTTTTACCGTGTATTACAAAGACGACGAAAAGGGCAAGCATGCCATTACCCACTACAAAGTGATCGAGCGTTTTAATTATGTGACCCTTATCGAATGCAGGCTCGAAACCGGGCGTACCCATCAGATACGGGTACATATGAAGCATATCGGCCATACCCTTTTTAATGATGCTACTTATGGCGGCGACCGGGTGCTGAAAGGTACAGTATTCAGCAAATACAAATCATTTGTCGAAAATTGCTTTGCCCTCTGTCCAAGACAGGCCCTGCATGCTAAAACCCTGGGCTTTATCCATCCCGCTACCGGAGAGGAAATGCTGTTTGAAAGCGAAATGCCCTCCGACATCCAAAACGTACTCGACCGCTGGAAAGTATATGTGAAGGCGAAGGGGCTGTAGAGGCAGAAAGAAGTTCATAAAATCATTCGCATACTGCATTTTCATTTATACAATATGCTAAAATATTTATTAGACTGAATAAGTAAGTTGTGTTATGCCTTTTGCTGTATGGGCGCAAAATATGAAGGGAGCATGTTTGGGTGATTGTAATGGTTGTGCGGCCGGATAAAGGATACCTTGAGTGGTCGAATGCGCCTGCTGAATAAAATTTATACTAAGGAGGCAACATAGCACAAAAGCTATTTTTAAAATGTTATTTACTTAATATGCCCAGGCTAAATTTTAGCGAAATCCTACATAAACAGAAAATATCTACCTTTGGCAATAATTAAAAACGACCATACATGTTTGGAATCAATTTTATTAAGTTCGACTCAATGACTTACGTTATTAAGTTTACCAATGGAAAGGTATCTAAGGAAGGACGGGGACTTTCATTTTTTTATTACGCACCCACAACTTCCATTTCTGCTGTTCCCATTGGAAGTAATAATTTGCCTTTTATTTTCAATGAAACCACAAAGGATTATCAAACGGTTTCCATTCAGGGACAAATCACTTACAAAATTGGGAATCCGAAACAGCTTGCTGATGTGTTGGATTTTACTGTAAACGGAAATGGTGTTTATAAAAAAGATGATACCGAAAAACTGAATCAGACT
>JADYYU010000187.1 GCA_020853515.1 Chitinophagaceae bacterium
AAGTATGGATTGATCCCCTGTGTTTGAAACATTTTCTTTTTGCCGTTGCTGATGAGGCACCAGTCCGTTTTGGTAGAGCCGCTGTCAGCAATCAGGATATTTTTATTTGACATATCACAAAGGTAAAAAAAGAACTCATTTTTTTAGTTGTGATTTCAACGTCATGATCTGACTTTTTAATTCAATCGCAGATTCACTTTGGGGATGGACGGTCAGAAACTGATTGATGCGTTTTTCAGCCAAACTGATTTTCCCTGCATTGGTATAAAATGAAGCTGCTTCGTAGTCGTAATTAACAGCATCATAATCATAAGGCTGATAAAACGGGTTAAAAACTTTAGTAACAGCGGATGCAAAGGCAGTAGACGGGATGGGTTTGCAGGTTTGAAAGAAATCGCCCTGAGGCAGTACATCTGTTTTTTGGTACACAGCCGCCACCGGATCAGCAAAAACGCATCCATAAACAGAATCGTTATATAGATAGTGATGCAGGGGTCCGTTTGACCGGCGAAAAAGAACTACATAATCAAAATTTTCTTTTTGATCTACTTCCTTAAATACCGCCGGGTCATTGATGATCTGCAAATACTGTTCAAAAAAAGCTGTACTGAAAATATCAAGATCGCGAAGGTCTATATAGGTTTTAAAATCTGGTTGCAGCCGCCACAAAAGATAGGATGACGTGAGATAATCGGAAAAGCACTTCGCTGTTCTGAGGTTATTTTCTTCAATATACCGGGCTGCACCGGACGGATTATTGGTACTGAGTACTTCCAGTCCAAAGTGATCGCGAGATGCTGTCATGTGATAGTACTTATCAGAAACAACCAGCAGGTAAATAGCAATGCCTCCACTGGCAAAAGCGATCCGGTAACGCTCGATGTTTACAAAGATTTGCCGCAAAATAAATGCAAGCAGCGGAATCGCTGCCAATTGAAAAAAGATGATATTCCGGTAGGCAGTGAACGCAAGAAACAGAAAAGCGAGGCAAATGCCGAAATATTGCAACGGAAAAATGTCCGGTAATTTTTTGAGTTGATTATTGCGGTACTGATGAAGGAGATATACAATGATTGTCAGCACTGTGAGCACAAAGAACCAAGATTCCTTTTGCCAATATTCCGGAGTCAGGAAGGAATCAAGTTCAGTTGTGTACTTGTTAGTTTGCACCTGTGCAAAAATATTCAGTGGCCTTAACAGTAATAAGATTCCGCGCGGATTGATCAGCAAAGCGCCTGTTGCAGCAAAAGTGCATACGGTAATATACCAGGGCTTTTCGTCTTTATTTTTGAAGTATAATAACCAGGATATGGCTGTATCAATCAGCAACATCACAATGCCTATTGCATAGGCTTCATGCAGGTTACACCAAACTGCCTGCAAGGGTATCAGCAGCCAGACACGCTTTGATTTTGTGTGGTGAAAATGCAGCAAACTGTATAAAAATATAACGGTAAACATATGGGAAAACATCTCTGGCCGGCCTATCATCCGATCTTCACACGCAAAAAGCAGCAGCACTGTACACAAAAAAAACAAGGCAGGGGAGTCGAGTTTTAGCAGGCGAAAGGTTTTCAGTATAAAAAAAATGATAAGACCTGAAACCAGCATTTGGAGAATCAGCACCGATTCGGGACCTGCATGGGCCGCTATCCAGGCTGCCATTACCTCAAACCCCCATTTGATGTTGATCCAGGGCTGTCCATTATGTGTAAACGAAAAAACATCTGTCACAGGCACCTGCTTATTGGCCAGAATCCATTCACCCGTTCTGATTTGCCACCAGATATCAGGTTCGCGTAAGTTTTTGATGCTGACTGCGATGGCTAAAACAAAACTGATAAAATAAAGGAAGGTGGGTACTCGTTTCTGCACCCCGTAAATGTAGTGATCAATATTTATATTTCAAACCAATATTGACCCCATGTGTGTACTGACTTTCAGCCGCTGATTTCTGCACAGGCAGGGTACGGTAGGGGGCAAAACCAATATTATATTGAATAGAATAGATCAGGTTTTTGTTGAAAATTCTGCAGGTGTTTTCAATGCCAACCATAAAGAACGGATTCAAGTTAGGTACAAATTTGTTATTTTGCGGAGGCATACATCCTGATTGAATGACATTTTTCCGGCAGACGCTTTTATCCATAAACTGGATCGGCTTGGCAACACCTACGCCAGCAGTCAGGCTGAAATCGTTTTTAATTCTGTACAGACTGTTAAAACTGATATTATTTGAAAATGAATGCGCTCTTTTACTTTCCTCGGCAGCCTTTGCCTGACTTTCCTGCATATTTCGTTCCAGATTTTTAGCCATCATATCAAAATAAGTAATAGAATACTGTACAGAAAAACGGATCCGGTAATTGAGGGTAAATCTGTTTTCGATGCTGGCGGCATAACTAAAAGAGGGTAGGCCTACTTTATATTTTGAAAACCCATTACTGCTGTATGAAACGGGTGCGAGAACACCGGCCTGAAAGCCAATGTACATGTTTCGTGAACTTTTTTGAGCATATACAACATGAACAGAAAGGATGTACAATAAAATTACAAGTACCTTTTTCATATTACATTTATTTAAAGAGAACGAATGCAAGATAATATTTATTTTATTTATATACGAATATATTTTTTTTAATTAAAGTAAATGCGGTTAAAAGAGTTCTTTTCCTATATTTGCGCTCCATGGCTCCGTAGTTCAATGGATCAGAATATCAGATTTCGGCTCTGATGATAGGGGTTCGAATCCCTTCGGGGTCACTAAAAATCAGTGTGAGTGTGGGTGCGGAGTGTCGCGAAGTACCTCACATTCACACTCATTCTCACACTCTTGGTCAACATACTCATGCGCACATTAAATTTCAGATGAACCAATTATGTCAATTGATTTTCAAAATCTGGAGGTCTTTAAATAGGAGTATGTAAGGATTCCTGTAAATTCAACATCGATCGCAACTGGCTGCAAGTTGTCGCGCAGAGAACCAACTATCACCGAAATCTCCGATGTACAGAATTTATTTTACCTTTGAATCGGAAAAACTACGAATCATGATAAAGAAATCACTATTATTAACATTGTTGTTGACTGCTCTTTTCTTTTCTCATACCGTAAAAGCTCAAACCGCCCAGCAAATCAACGGCCCCGACTGCAATGGTGTGACGCATGATCTGTTTTCGGAACTGGATGCCGGTAAAGCAGTGATAGTCTACTTTTTTATGCCGAACTGTAATTATTGTCCACCGCCCGCGGATAAAATTCAAACGATGGCCAACAATATCATGCAAAACTATCCGGGTAAAATTACTGCTTATGCAAGGCCATATAATAATGTTACAACCTGCCAGGCTACAGCTTCCTGGGTCAGCACCAACAACCTGAACTTTTATGCACCATACGACAGTGGGGCAGTACAGGTGGCTTATTACGGTGGTTTTGGTATGCCTACGGTAGTCTTGTTGGGTGGTGCCGATCACCGTGTCATGTTTTTTACCAAAACCTTTATGGAAAGCGATACGCTGATCATGCGCGACAGTATTCTGGCCCTGTTTACCGCTGCTCCGGCCGGCCTTGAAACCGAATTACTGCCTGAAGGTCTGAACTCTTTAGAAGTTTATCCCAATCCGGTAAAAGATCTTTGCACAGTGCATCTGGATCTTGCTGAGGATGCGCAAGTTCGAATTGAATTGCTTGACCACTCAGGCAGGCAAATAGCCCTGATCACTGACAAGCAAAATAAGCAGGGTGCTCTTTCTTATACGTACGATGCTGAACGTCTGGCTGCGGGCAACTATTCTTTCCGAATTCGGATAAATGACAAAAATATCAGCAGAAAAGTAGCTATTACCCATTAGGTTTATTTCAGAATTAATAATGTAGAGAAATAAATACCTTGCTTTGCAGTGGGTTAATCAATGTAGTTGTAAACTTCGATCACCATGCAAGCTGGTAATGCCTATCTGAAAGCGCAGTGCGGTAACTGTTTTATTTAAGTCCCAGCGATTTGATCAGATTTTTCTTGTCGGTCAAACCTTCAATATTCATGGCCAGTTTGCCATCTTTATAAAAAATCAAAAAGGGGATACTTCTGATCTTTAATTCATCAGCCAGTGATTTGTTTTCATCAATATCAATGGGTACTACTTTTAGTTTACCGGCATATTCCTTTTCAAGTTCCTGCAGTATCGGATACAGTTGTTTGCAGGGGCCACACCATTTGGCTTTAAAATCAAACAATACGGGAATTGCACCCTGACTCATCTGATCGTATTCCGCTTTTGTCATACCGGTCCACCCGCCTGCAGCGGCCGTTTCAGCGCCAGCCAAAGGTAGCTGATTGGCTTTCCGTTGCAATATACCACCTTTCATATTATACAATTTTTTATAGCCCTTTTTACTTAAAAAGTCGAACGCGCTACCGCTTCGGCCACCGGACAAACAATACAAATAAACCGGTTTTGATTGGTCGAGCGTGAGAATTTTTTGTTCAAAATCAGCAGCATTCACATCCATATTGACCGCATTTTGCAAATGACCGCTTTCAAATTCCTGGGGTGTACGCACGTCGATCAACTGGGCGTCTTTATCAGCAGATAATTGCTTTTGGTACGTTTTTACATCCAGGGTGCCTGACGATTGTGCTGAATTAGACTGACATGAGATACAGCAGATCAGTATCAACA
>JADYYU010000188.1 GCA_020853515.1 Chitinophagaceae bacterium
AATGATCCGCATCTGGTTTATCTTCATCACACCAACCATGAGTACACCCAGTACCACCAAAAATATTAGTACATAGATCGAAGTAACCATAGTAGCCCCCATCACAAAACCAATAATGGCCTGCACGCCTACCGGCAAACTGAGCTGCACCAATCCGCTCAGGATGGCGTAAAAGTAAATCGCTGTAACCTCCGACTTATCGAGCAAGATGAGGTTCAACAATTTTCGAAGCGCTGATTTTTCGCTCATGAATAGAAATTTTATGCGAAGCTAAAGTAAAATAACTATATACAATAGTATTACTATCATAATAAATTGTAAATATTTAATTTAGAAATGTAATACTACAAATATAAAATTATTTCCTACCTTTGCCGAAACCAAGTTATGATGGATTTTCAAGTCTCGTTTAAAGTCAATGAAAAAATATACCTCCGTGATCCGGAAAGCACTGAAATCGGCAAGCAGATCGTAAAAAATGCGATTGATCTGATATATGAACTTGGATTTGAACACTTCACCTTCAAAAAACTGGCGATCCATATTTCAAGCACTGAAGCTACCGTATATCGCTACTTTGAAAATAAACACCGGCTGCTGCTGTATATACTCAACTGGTATTGGTGTTACATGGAGTTTCTGGTTGATTTTAAGCTGCAGAATATTACCGTAAAAAAAGACCGGCTTCAAATTATCGTTTCATTGCTAACCCACGGCCTGCCAGAAAGCACCGGACAATTTGATTACAATAAAAAGTATCTCAATCATATTGTGATTACCGAAAGTAACAAAGTGTATATGGTAAAAGAAGTTGCGGAAATTAATAAAGACGAGGTTTTTAAACCGTACAAAGATCTCTGTGCAAAAATTGCGTCTGTGATTGCAGATTATAAACCTTCATACAAATTTCCGAGATCTCTCAGCAGCACACTCATTGAGACAGCCCAACACCAGCAATTTTTCAAATCCTATCTGCCGAAATTAACAGACAGTCCCACAGGCAAAGAAAACGACTTTGTGTATCGGTTTATAGCCGACTTCTTATTTCGGACACTTGCCTGAAAACGCAGATCAATAAGCTCTACGACAATTTTTCTACGATCCGGTTTACATATTTAAGCTTGTAATAATAGTCTTTCAGCTTTGCAAAATCATGGTCCCCGGCATCAAGTTTATCCATTTCGAAATATATCTTAACCTCCTGATACAGACCTGTGACCACAGCATCCACTTCCAACTTAAGCTGTTGCTTTCCTTCTGCCGTCGCGTCAAACTCCATATCCATCAGTCTTTCATTAATATCCATCATCTCTGCTAAAAAAAGGGCCGGTAACTGATACTTTTCACTTTCTGAAATCACTTGCTTTTCCTTCAGGATATAGGCTAAACGCTGATACGGATCGTCGAGCACATTTTTTGCATCATTAATGTCTGTACTCATCTGTTCCGCCTTTTCCTGCGCCTCCGCCTCTTGCAGCGAAAACCTGTCGGGATGAAATTGACGGCTTAGCAGATAGTATTTTTTCAATACCGCGGCTTTATCGGCCTTCAGCGAAACGGGCATTTCAAAGAGTTCAAAATAATACATGGGGTTTACTTTATATTTGCAAACTTAAATTAAAAAATACAGATTCTTTATATTGGAATTGTGCGGGAAGGTAAGACACCACAGGATAATCGCACACCTTTTTCGCCCAAACAATGCAGGGAAATTGAAAATCAGTACCCTGACGTAAAATTCATCGTACAACCCTCGCCCATCCGTTGCTTTCAGGATGTAGAATACCGGGAGGCAGGCCTTACCGTGCAGGAAGACCTCACTGCCTGCAACATTCTGTTTGGCGTAAAGGAAGCGCTCATAGAAACGCTGTTGCCGGGCAAAACCTACTTATTTTTTTCGCATACCAAAAAAGCACAGCCGCACAACAAAAAACTGATGAAGGCGCTGCTGGCTAAACATATCAGAATGATAGATTATGAATGCCTCACCCACGATGACGGACATCGCATCGTAGGTTTTGGTTATTGGGCCGGTGTGGTAGGCGCCCATAACGGGCTGATGACTTATGGCAAAAAATTCAATCAGTTTCAGTTAGTACCGGTCTATTCGCTGCAAAATTTCCAGGAACTCAAAGAGAGCTACGAAACATTTTTTATGCCCCCGGTTAAGATCGCAGTTACCGGTTCGGGCCGTGTTTCTACCGGAGTGCTTGATATTTTACAATATCTCGACATTGCTGAAGTTTCACCCGCCGACTATCTCTGCAAACGCTATGCCTATCCCGTTTTCACCCATTTGAAAGGCAAAGATCTTTATAGCCGCAAAGATAACGGCACTTACAACCGGGATGACTTTCACGCCCACCCGGAGCAGTATCAGTGTAATTTTTTACAATATACCACCATGACAGACATTCTGATGAACGGTGTGTACTGGGACAAAAATATACCCCGCTTGTTTGAACTGACCGATATGCAAAGAAGTGATTTTAATATTCCGGTCATTGCAGATATTACCTGCGATGAAGGTGGTTCAGTTCCTTGTAATACCGGGTCTACCACTATTGCAGATCCTACTTACGGATTTGACAAGCATACCCTGCAAACAAGCACCGCTTTTCAAAATACTTTTGACACAGTAGACGTGATGGCTGTTGATAATTTACCAAATGAGCTGCCCCGGGATGCTTCGAACTATTTTGGCGGATTTTTGCAAACCTATGTATTGCCGGATCTGATCAGCGGAAAACAAAGCAATGTTCTTGACCGTGCCACTATCTGCAGTGAAGGACAGTTGACGGCAGCATACAGCTACCTCAGTGACTATGCAAAGGATTAGTATTTTTTGAAGCTGAGATAGATTTTTTTTAACCGGAAAAATAGCTGCCATGGCCGGGGGCCCTGCAATATGCCTGCAAAGGGCTTTCCCTTTTTCAAAAAGTATGTATTGAACATATTTTGTGTGATGCCATACAATTGTAAAAACTGCTGCCGCCCATTGTTCCTGATAATGCGCCCTGTTGATTTACATTGAAAATGATAAACCCGGCTGGCAGCAACCCCTTTAAACAAGCGACAACCCTGCTGCCACATGCGCATGCTGAAATCGTCGTCGCTGCTCATTCCCGGCGAAAACGCTTCATTATAGCCATTGAGTTTTTGCCACATTGACTTATGAACAATATTAGGCGGCCAGCTACTACCACTCCAGTCAGCATGATCAAATGCAGCAAACTGCATTAGCAATTTATCCTCCTGAAAGGTATCGGTGGAAGTACCAAAATCAGCCACGATCACAGCTCGATTACCGGTGTTGCGTGGTTCGATCATGGTTGATGAAAACATAAACAGATTCGTATTGCATGCGTTAATTTCCTCAGCCAAAAAGTGATCCCATTGGGGCAGGCAATACATATCATCATTCATATACATGATATAATCTGCAGTGGCCTTTGCAGCAATCAGGTTGAGTGCTTTACAGATGCCAATATTTTGAGTAGAAGTGGTATAGGCAATTTGTTCAAGATCGAGGAACTGTTCCGTATCGGCATCGGTCTCGTTGATATGTACTAAAATCTGATGGCTGAAAGTAGAATTTTTCCGTATGCTCTCAATACACAATTTGAGATAAGGAAGGTTGTTCCACGTAGGTATAAGTATACTGAAAGTCATTGATGGCAAAGATAATCTTACAAATAAAACGAACGATATGATTACACACATAAAGTGAATTTAATTTTACGAAATACAAATTGCAAACCCGGCCTGCTGATTGATTCAGCCTGATAATATAGCATCCTGCCAAAAACAAAAATCCGGACCCATACATGAATCCGGATTTGCAGTAAGCTATCAACCAAAACTTAAGGTTCTACAGTACCCTTTGCCACTCTGCGAGATACGACGACAGCAGTACCGACACCCAAAGCCCCTCCGGCAATGGCACCTACCACAGGTCCACCAAACATATTACCACCGATAAAACCGGTCATTGCACCAATCAGAAATCCGCTGGCGTCGGCTGCAACGACATTGTTCTTTTCCTTTTTAGTCATTTTATTCCACCAGTTTTTGAATTTCCCCCGGTATTGATTCGGCAGATCAGATCCTAAAAGCATCACATCATGATGCCAGGGATTATCATCATTCTCTACCGCATTCATCCAGTAACACTTGCTGTACCTTGCGACGGCAGAAGTGCCAAGTATCATTTCCAATTCATTGGGTGTGAAGCCACCTTCTGCAATAACATTATTCTCAAAATTGACGAGTTGATTATCAAATTGTTCTTCATCCGGTGAATTATAAATCAGTTCATTCAATTCTACTAATCTGTTTTTGGCAGCAAGGCTGATCTCATTCTGATTGTATGCCATATTGCCAATGGCTGCTATCGGACTTAAGGTATTTTCGATAAACTGATAGCAAGGCAACATATTTGCGTAGGTGAGTACGGGATCGGGATTACCATTAAAGGCTGATTCGAATGCGATTTGATGGGACTGTTCCTGACTGATGTTTGCAAAATCGGGCGAGGCAGCAATGGCGCTCAAACCTTCATTGTGTCCCTGACCATAATGATCAAAAGGGTTATTCGGATTCACACTGCAGGGCAGCACTTCAAAAAGGTACGCTGATGGTGTTTGGTTTGACTGCTCAGTTACCGCAGCAATCTTAGACTCTTTTTTGCATGCAACAAAAGTTAACTGTGCAAAAAAAGAAATAGCGCATAAGGACAAAAGTATTTTTTTCATTTTAAGTTATTTTAAGAATTAAGAAACAACAGGTTTCTCAGGCTGCCCTACTTTGGATCAAGGGTGTTCAGGATATTCCCTCAGATGATCGCGAT
>JADYYU010000189.1 GCA_020853515.1 Chitinophagaceae bacterium
ATGAAATCGCTGATGAACATTACAATGGATTTGATTTTAAACGTATCTCAAATTCATTTCCCATGAGCTATCTCACCCCGCAAAATAAGGTGACCTTCCGTTATACACCGCTGGCCGTTGGTAACTATCCCGACCGCTATGGTATTTCTTCGCTGGAATTCAGATATCCACGACTGTTCAATTTTAATAATTCATCTTCATTTTATTTTGAACTCAATCCCAAACCGGCAGATTATTACCTTGAGATCACGAATTTTAACACAGGCAATGCCTCACCGCGCTTGTATGACCTGACCGAAAGTAAATATCTGATCGGCGATATCGGCACGCCGGGTATGGTGCGGTTTCTGATTCCGGCATCTAATACTGTTAAGGCTTTACTGTTGCAGAGCACCGGTGTTGCAAATTTTGGTGTTGTCAGTGGCTTGCAGAATGTAACCTTTAAAAATTATTCAAACGCAGCCAATCAGGGTGACTACATTATTTTGAGTCACAAGGCCTACATGGATGATGGTACCGGGCATAATTATCTTGATGATTACAGGCAGTACAGAAGTTCTGCCAAAGGAGGCAGCTATGCAGCGATTGTGGCCGATGTGCAGGATGTGTATAATGAATTTGGCTATGGCTATAATTTAAGCACATTGGGTATGAAGAACTTTCTGAAGTATGCTGCCAAAAGCCCCAACTGGAATTTTGCTCCTAAACATGCTTTTATTGTGGGCAAAGGAATCGGGTATTCTTATTACAATACCTATAACAATGCCCCGTATTCTACCTATCCTTTTCATGCCATTCCTTCTTTTGGTGAACCCTGTTCTGATGTGCTGCTGACCGATTTTGACATTAATAACAGACCGCAATTTTCGATCGGTCGTCTTCCGGTTATGCAGGCAAATGAGGTGCGCGATTATCTTCAGAAAGTGAAAGATCATGAGGAGCAAGTGGCGGATGTGAGTAATCAGGTCAGTGATTCAACCTTATGGAAAAAACGCGTCCTTCATTTGGCAGGTACCAAGGACGCTTCTGAGCAGGCTTCCATTGTCGGCTATATGAATGTGCAGTCTAACATTATTTCAAAACCTTTTTTTGGGGGCAATGTGACTTTACTTAAAAAGGGAACCACCGCAGATGTGGAATCGGCCAACAGTAAAATGGTAGATGATCTGCTTAACGGGGGACTTGCATTGGTGCAGTTTTTCGGTCACTCATCATCAACCACCATCGACTATAATCTTGATTTTCCTGAAAATTATAAAAATTATAAGCGATATCAGGTTTTCATCGCAAATGGTTGCAGTGCAGGCGACATGTTTATTCTGCAGGGTGGGAAATCGCTCGGTGAGCGGTTTGTGCTGGCACCCAATAAAGGATCCATTGCCTTTATAGCGAGCGACAATACTGGCTATACCAACTTCCTGTCGATGTACACAGACTCCTTATATCACCGCTTCGCATTCAGCAAATATGGCGAAACCTTGGGTGAGCAAATCAAAGATAATGTCAATTCAATGATGGGTGTGCCTTCACTGGCCAGCAATGGCGGCTTTCGCACCCATACCGAACAAATAGGACTCAATGGTGATCCGGCCACCATGATGTATGCTGCAATGAAACCGGATCACGCAGTGGAAGAAAAAGGAGTAAACTTCAAACAGTTAAACCTCACCACTTCGGTCGATTCACTTGATATCGAAATACTGGTTCATAATTTGGGCCGGTACACAAATGATACAGTGGAACTTGCAATCACCCGTACGCTACCGAATAATGTGACTGAAGTTGTTTTAAATACAAAATATGCCGGCATCGCAAATACCGATACCGTGGTCATTAAAATTCCTACTTACGGGGATATGGCTCTGGGGGTGAATACACTGGATGTAACCATAGATAATGGGGGCATCATAGACGAAACATCCGAACTGAATAATACCATCAAACGAATTTTTACAATTTATAATGATGACCTCGTACCGGTTTATCCTTATAATTTGTCTATTGTCAATGCACAGGGTATTACGCTGAAAGGTTCTACCCTGAATGCTTTTGCAGACAGCAGAAAGTACCTGATACAGATCGATACCACCAAGCATTTTGACAGCCCGCTGTTACTCACCACTTCAATCGAAAGTACAGGTGGCGTTATTAAATGGCAACCTAGCCTCACCATGCGCGACAGTACGGTTTACTACTGGCGCACAGCCATGGATACCCTTTACGGCAACCATTTTCATCGCTGGAGCAATAGCTCATTTATCTTCATTAATCAGGGTATGCCCGGCTGGAATCAATCGCATTTTTATCAGATCGTTGAAAATAACCACAATGGTGTGTTTCTCGACTCCGCTTCCCGATTACTCAAGTTTGACGATTTGAACAAAAAACTGCAGGTGCAGACTATTTGTTCAAGAGGTCCTTCACCCTACGATTATTTTTCATCTGATTACCTGGTCAAAGTGAATGGTAGTACCTTGTTTTCATGGGGCTGCATCAATCCGGGCGATCCCATTTCAAATCTGCAATTTGTTATTATTGACAGCCTGACCGGAGAGCCGTGGATCAACAGTAAAAATCCGGCAACAGGCAAGGGGCGTTTTGGAAGCATAGTACCCTGCAGACGAACAACCAACAATATCGACTATTTTGATCCTTTCTTTGAATTTGAAATTGACAATTTGGCTAACCGGAATACAGTGATCGCCTTTTTTGATTCCATTCCGCATGGCAATTATGTTATGATGCGAAACAGAGTTTGTATCGGTGCTTCCTGCGGAGTGAAAAATACAAAATTTATCAAAAACTGGATGGCTGATACCTTAATTAACGGAAGCAATCAATCATTGTATCATACCATTAAAAATATCGGATTTACACAGATCGATTCTTTTACAAAAAACAGACCTTTCTCGTTTTTTATGAAAAAAGGAGATCCTAATTCAATCGTGC
>JADYYU010000190.1 GCA_020853515.1 Chitinophagaceae bacterium
GATCAGCAATGAAATCATCATTGAGGTTACATTTTTGGTGATGCTGATGTCATAAAATGCACTACTATCGGTAGATTCAATTTTGCCGTTGGCGGTATTTAAGCGGTAATCATTATACTCTTCATGACCGTGGTGAAACTTAGATGAAAGAAACACATCCAGTTTGCCTTTATCTGTATTAAACAGAATTACAGGCAGAGGGATGGACACATGTACGGCATCATGACCTTCACCGAGGTTAAAAAAATGCCAGTCGTAAGAGTCACGGATATGACCAAAAATTTCACCTTTAATGTCTAATTTGCCTTCTTTTACATGGTTTTCCGCTTCATTTTCGTTGGCAAACGCTGTGTTTAAGCCTAAGAAGAAGCTGAAAATGCCTAGAAGTACTGATTTTACTAAGGGTTGATAACTGTTTCGCATTCCTGTTTTTAATTCGGGTGCAAAGGTAATATGTAAAAATGATAGGAAAAAGAATGTACGGTATATCTTTCCAAAAAATTGTTATTGATGAGTTTGATCCCCTTCAGCACGCTCTGAAACAGATCTGAAATCGAAACTGTTGTCTGGTTTTTAGCCCTGAGGAGCTGCATGCGAGCCCTTAACTGCAAGAATCCTGAGTCATTCAAATAATTTAGAGATTAATAATTACCTAATTAATTTACATTTGCACTCTAATTTTCAGAAAATATTATGTGCGGAATTGCGGGCTTACTATCCAGAAATGCTACGGAAATATCGATAGACAGACTTAAGAAAATGACTGACATAATCAGTCATCGCGGACCTGATGGGGAGGGGCAGTGGATATCGGCCAATGGAAATGCCGGGTTGGGTCACCGACGATTGTCGATCATAGATTTGAGCCATGAGGCTGATCAGCCGATGCATTATCTCAACCGTTACTCGATCGTTTTCAACGGGGAGATCTATAATTATATCGAGATACGGGAAACCCTGCTTAAACAGGGGTATCAGTTTAAGACCCAGGGAGATACAGAGGTTTTGATGGCCTTGTATGACCGCGATAAAGAAAATTGCCTGCAGTTGTTAGACGGCATGTTTTCATTTGTGATATACGACAGCAAGGAAAATACGGCTTTTTGCGCCCGTGACCGCTTTGGCGAAAAGCCTTTCTTTTACAGTTATGAAAAAGGCAAACACTTTATGTTTGGCAGCGAAATGAAGTGTTTGTGGGCAGGAGGCTTAAAGAAAGAGATCAACAACCGGATGCTGTTTAACTATTTATCGCTGGGATATATAGAGAATCCACAAGATCTGAGCGAAACTTTTTATCATAATTGTACCCGGCTGCCCCATGGTCACTTCATCACTATCGATATAAATAATCTGGAAATACGAGTGCAGCAATATTATGATATTGAATGGAAAAAAATTAACCATTCGATCTCTATCGAGCAGGCAAAAGAGCAATTTCATGATCTGTTTTATACATCCATCAAAAGACGCCTCAGAAGTGATGTCACAGTAGGCAGTAGTTTAAGCGGTGGATTAGACAGCAGTCTGGTGGTATGTGTGATCGATGAATTAAAGAAAGGTACGCATCAAAAACAAAATACCTTCAGCGCAGTTTTTCCCGGCTTCAAAAAGGATGAAAGGAAATTCATGGATATTGTCATTGGAAGAACAAATGTAAATCCGCACTTTGTAACGCCTTCTAACGAAGGTTTAATTGACGATATCGAAAAATTATCCTGGCATCAGGAAGAACCTTATGGGAGTGCTAGTATATATGCACAGTATTGTGTGATGAAACTGGCCAAGGAAAATAACACAACTGTTTTGCTGGACGGACAGGGCGCAGATGAAATCTTAGCTGGCTATCATTCATTTTATTTACCTTTTTTTAAAGGAATAAAAAATGAATCCTATTATAAAAATCAGCTCACAAAATACAATGCGCTGCATAGCGCCAATCCGATTAATGGAATTACCAGAAAGAGCCTGGGTGATATCGTTCGTGGTATTTCTCCGGCGCTTGTAAAGCCAGCCAAACGATTACGGAATTTTTATAATGAAAGCACCTCTCCTTTTCTAAACAAAGATTTTTATCAGCATTACAAAACATCCATTTATGGCAGTTATGAAACACAGTTTGAGTCGCTGAATGAAAGCCTGTATAGTTGCACATTAAAATCCGGGATTCAGCAGTTGCTGCGCTATGCAGACCGCAATAGCATGGCACACAGCCGGGAGGTACGACTTCCCTTTCTGTCGCATGAACTGGTCGAATTTTTATTTTCGTTACCGGAGCAATATAAAATCAATGAGGGGTGGACCAAATGGATCATGCGCGAAACCTTTCAGGATGTTATGCCAAGAGAAATAGCCTGGCGTATAGATAAGATCGGTTATGAACCCCCTCAGAAAGCATGGATGGAGAGTAAAGAAATGCTTGAAAAGATTGAGAATCAGAAGAATCTTTTAGTCAATCATAATTACATCAGCAAGAAGGCCCTTGACAAAACGTATTCAAGCGCAGATGCAATGGTAGCCAACAATAGAAACTGGACCTTACTGATGGCCGGAAATTTACTACATACATAGGGACATCAATATGAAAAAGGTTCTCATTCTTTCTTATTATTTCCCGCCCGGCAATATGACAGCTTCTGAAAGAATTTATTCGTGGGCACAACATTTGAACGAACATCACATTTACCCCATCATTGTAACCCGCAGTTGGGATCATGTCGTAAAAAACAGTTCCGATCTGTTTAAAAGTTCTGGTTCAAAGATTGAACATAAAGTGCATGAAAATTATGAGGTCTATTATTTACCATACAGGTCATCTCTAAAAGATAGGGCCCTTGTTCATCTTTTTGGTACCAAATGGTATCCGCTCTATCTGACATTGGCATTTTTAAGTGGTATCAGGGAAATATACAGCATCTGGGGGTCGCCACTATTACCACTCTATAAATTCAGTAAAAAAATTCTCACGTCACAGAAAGATATTAAATTACTGATTGTCAGCGGCAATCCATTTGAGCTTTTTCACTTTGCTTATAAACTGAAAAAACAGTTTGCAATTCAGTGGATAGCAGACTACCGCGACGACTGGACAACCAACGAATTACATTTATCGACTAATGCTTTTAAAAAATTGATTCAAAAATTATCCCGCAAAAAAGAAATAAAATGGGTTTCTACCGCATCCTGGTTTTTCTCTGTATCAAGTCATTATGTTAAGAAAATTCAGAACATACTCCCTCAGGTTCCCGGCAAGGTGTTATTAAACGGCTATATGGAAGAAAATTACAATCGCAATGATCAAACAGAATTGTCTGATGATTTTACGATCGTATATACGGGTTCACTTTATGCACATCAGCCTATCGAGGTCTTTCTGGAAGCTTTCAAAAAAGCTATTGACAATCAACTGGTCATTCAACTGATTTTTGTGGGGCTAAAGGGCGAGAGCGCTGCTGTAAAAAAAGTGATGAATATTTGCAAGGGCTATGAACGCTATATTCAGTTCACCGAACGGCTCCCGAAGAAGGAAGCCATATTGATACAACAACAGGCCCACCTGTTGCTTTCTACGTGCTACGCTGACCTGCTGGGAATACCAGGCAGCAAGTTATATGAGTATATTGCGTTAAAAAAACCGGTGCTCGTTTGTCCGCCCGACCATGATATCATCGAGAATACTTTGCGCGAAACAGGACAGGCTTTTATTGCTGTAAATACTGAAGAAGCCTTTCAGTTGCTTAATAAACTTTATCAGGATTATTTAACAGACGGCAAAATCAAATTACCTGCAATCAATGAAAGTGCGATCATTAAATACTCACGAAAAGCGCAAACCCAAGTGCTGGCAGAAACAATTCATAAATTAATCTGATTATAGTTGAAAAAAATACTCATTCTAGCCCCGTATCCTGCTTTCAAATCACCATCACAGCGGTACCGATTTGAGCATTTTCTTCCTTATTTTGCACAACATAACCTTGCATATGAATATGCCCCGTTTTTTGATCTGAAAACATGGGATATTATTTTTAAAAAAGGTCATTATCTGGAAAAAATTTTTGGTACAATAAAGGGATTTTTAAACCGGATTAAATTACTGTTTCGCGTCAGACATTTTGATATTGTCTTTATTCACCGGGAAGCATCTCCGATCGGTCCGCCGTTTTTTGAATGGTTTATCGGCTGTGTCCTTAAAAAGAAAATCATTTTTGATTTTGACGACGCGGTGTGGCTGCAGGAAGCCTCAGAAAATAACAAACTTATTTCGTTCATAAAATGGAGCAAAAAGACAAAGTTCATTTGCAGAATCTCACATACAATCAGTGCAGGCAATCAATACCTGGCCGTTTTTGCCGGTACATTTAACAATAGGGTACTGATTAACCCGACCGTTGTAAACACCACAGGCGCACACAGAGGTTTAAAACTGCATACCGCAGATACTCAGTTATGCACAATCGGGTGGACCGGCACTTTTACCACATTGCCGCACCTACAAACGATCATCCCGGTGCTGCTTCAACTACAGCAGGAAATTGATTTCAGATTTCTTGTCATTTGCAACAAAGATCCTCAGATTGCCCTGAATCACTATGAGTATATCGAATGGTCAGAAGATCGCGAAGCGGCAGATATTTTGAAATTCGATATCGGTATTATGCCTCTTCCGGATACTGAATGGGCCAAAGGAAAATGTGGATTTAAGGCGATTCAATATATGTCACTGGGCATTCCGGCAGTTGTATCAGATGTAGGTGTAAATGCCACCATTGTTGATGATGGCCAAAACGGGTTTGTTTGCCGTACAGACCCTGAGTGGCTCAGCTCTTTAAAAACACTGCTTGCCGATCAGGCATTAAGGAAAAAGATGGGCCTGAATGCCCGTCAAAAAATCGAAAATTATTATAGTGTCAATGCTCAGACAGCAAGATTTTTTGCAACTTTTGAGACTGAATAGTTTTTGTAAATAAACAAAATACTCATCAGATAAAACGGCAGGCAGGGTATCTTATACCGAACAAGCGTTCCGAAATTACCCGTAGAAAAGCCAACCGCAATAGCAAAAGGCAAGGCGAATAACAGAAAAAATAAGATGATCTTGTTTTGAAATAAGATGACAAAAAATCTTCTTAAGCCTACTTTAAACAAGACAAAAATAGTGAGTATTAAAAGTGCAAAACTTTCGAGTGAAGAAATAAGTATCAACACTTTACGCGATTCCCATAAATAAGGCCTGAAGAGCGTCACATTGAGCGCATCAGGGATCTTAGACAACAGGCTGAGCGGATCCGTATAATCGATCTCTCCCAGATCATAACTGGAGCCCCCGTCAACGTCGGAAACACTCTGAATATATTCATAGGTGATTTTTGCCGTTTTTGTCAGATTCTCTACTGAATTAACCTCTATGAATTCCGTGACGTAAGAGCGTGACATAAACAAGACCAGCAGTATCAGGAGTGTGAATGAAAAGGTGAAGATCAAATTCAGAAACCTGCTTTTGAACACTGAAAAAGATTTCAGAAAAAGCAGTATTCCCAGACTGAACATTAAGCAGATGAAAATGTAAACTTTTATTTTAATCAAAATGATCAGAGAGGCGCATAGCAGTAAACCCAATAGTATAAATCGACGGTACTCTTTTTTATAAAAAAGCCTTAAAAAACAAGAAAAAAACAAGGCTAAACTTGCAATACAAAGTGTGTCTTTAAAAATGCCGGACCCCCAAAAAAATACCGAAGGAATAAAAAATAACGAAACAGCAAAAATGTTTTTGTATTGAGAACTATAGATAGAATTCAGCGTATTAAACAAGGCCCAGAAACACCAGAATGAAAACAAGGCAAAAAACAAGCAGGAATTTAAGTAGGTGGAAAATGTGAAAATATTCAGCACCGATACGATCTTCTGGATCAGGAACGACTGAGCATCCAGAAAAACGTGAAACTGCACATTGGGCGCCAAGGCCATTCCATTTTCAGCGCCCATAAATACAAGCCACTGATCAAAGTCACTGAACAGCAAATGAGTCATTCCCTTACCTCCTTCAAAATAATTGGCGGTATCACCTGACCCGTAAACAAACTGATAAATCAGCCCGGTCATAATGGCTCCAAAAACTTTCAGTCCTAATGCTTTAAAATAGTATTTTCTGTCTTCTTCCCGGCAATAATATTTTCTGTGAAACAAGCTAATTACAAACACCAACGCCAGATAGAATGGAAGAAGGATATAGTCGGTAATTGTAATAAATTGCATATATTTGAAATTGCAAATATAGAAAGAATGGCATTCAAAACCCGACATTACTCAGTTTCATCCTTTTTATGTCTGCACATCTTCCTTTTCATGTTGCATTTGAATGCACCAGCTTCAGCAGCCGGTATTTTTACTATAAATGTAAAGACAGAAGGAGCCCGTGGTGATGGCAAAACAAATGATCATGAAGTTTTTATGAAAATTTCAAATCAGGTAAATACGAGGGGAGGAAATTGCAAAATTGTTATACCTGCAGGAACTTATATCGTCGGAAAGCAGGAATTTTTTGGATCAGAAACAAAAGGGTCATACAAAGGTGAAGACTGTTTCTTTTTTCAAAAAGTAAAGAATGTAGAAATCACAGGCACTGGAAAGGTCAAATTCAGGTTTACTCAAAATCTTAAATTTGGTTCGTTTAACCCGGTCAGTAAACAGAAAGCAACTGTAAAGCTGCCTTTCTATGACAGAAAGCATATTGCAACAATCGGTTGTTTTATGAGAATTAATGAATGCTCAGGTATATCTGTCAGCAATATAGAAGCGGATGGAAATAATACACAAATCGATTATGGCGGGTATTGGGGAGATGTTGGACGGCAATGCATGCATGTAGGTGTTTTTGTTCAGAATTCGGATAATATCAAGGTCTCTGCCGTGAAAATGCATCATTTTGGCCTTGACGGGCTGGAGATTTTAAGTACAAAAACCAGCTCCGCCAATATCCTCATCTCTAACTCTCAGTTTGAATATAATTTACGCAACGGCTGCTCATGGGTTGGCGGAAATGGACTTACTATGCGCAATTGCAAATTTAATTACAACGGTCTCGGTCCCAATGCATCAAATCCGCGAGCAGGACTGGATATTGAACCCGAAGTGGCGGAATGCGAAAATGGTACATTTGAAGGTTGCACTTTTAACGACAATGGTGCCGCCGGATTTATCAGCGATTATCATGGTAAGCTGGTAAAAAAGTTGTCGTTTAATCTTTGTATTTTCACAGGTAGTACTTCATGTGCTTTATTTCCGAACACTGGTGGCATCAAAATCGAAAATTCGTCCATCATCGGTCAGTTAACCAGTCCGGCGGGTTTATCTTCCACCAATAAAACATTTTTTGACCGTTGCAAATTTTACGATTACAATCCTGCAAATAAAAAAAAGGCTTTTTTTGCTACGATCCTCATTGATGCAGGAGGACATCAAAGTTGCTACGAGATCAGCAATTCTACTTTTGACCTTAAGTATGCAAAACTCTGCTACCTCGAATCGGGTAGTAAAGATGAAACTATGATGCCAGTATTTAAAAATAACGTCGTTTATTTTAATGGTGATACCTATGTAAATGGCGACTTTATTGCGCTATTCAGAGGATGCATCCTAAAAGACAATACATTTAATGTCAATATCAAAAATATGCCTCCTGCCGGTTTATATTTAATAACCGGACATGCCATGAAATTTATTGGCCAAAATACAATCAATGACAATGGTAAAAAAATAGGCTGGAATGGCCCTGCAGGAAAAAAAATCATAACAGAAAACAAATAAATATGTGTGGAATTGCTGGTGGAATTTTCTTTAATAATGATAAAATATCCAGTTCAAAATTTAGGACCGCTTTAGATCAGATGTCCACAAGAGGCCCGGATGCTGCCGGTGTTTTTGAAAATGATCATGTTTTGTTGGGTCATCGCCGTCTTTCTATCATTGACACTTCAGAAAGTGCCAATCAGCCTTTTTTTGATACTGAAAAAAAGTACGTGATCGTTTTTAACGGCGAGATCTTTAACTTCGAACAACTCAAAAATTCAAAATTAAGCCACCTGAATATCCAATTCAAAACCCACTCAGACACCGAAGTGCTAATGCAACTGCTGATTGTATATGGTTCTGAATGTTTACAATGGTTGTCAGGATTTTTTGCTTTCGCATTTTATAATATTCATGCAAACGAACTGATTATTGCACGCGACCGGTATGGGAAGAAACCCCTGGTGATATATGAAAATGAGGGTCAGTTTTTATTTGCTTCCGAACTGAAGGCACTCATGCCTCTAATACCGGCAAAGCAGCTAAATCCCGTCTCCGTAAGTCTTTACTTTCAATTTAATTATTTGCCTCCCGAACAAAGTATTCTCAAAAATGTGCGAAAACTTAAACCGGGTAATTATATAAGGATTCAGAACAACGTGGTCTCCGAGCAAAAATATTATGCTTTGCAAATCAGAAAAAATGACTACGAAAAATACACTTATGAAGGTGCATGCAATGAACTTGTCAAACGAATGAACGAGTCTGTGCAGGAACGGATGATCAGTGATGTACCACTGGGGGCATTTTTAAGCGGCGGTATCGATAGTTCGGTGATTGTTGCCCTGGCAGCACAGCATACCAGACAATTGAAAACTTTTTCAATCGGGTTCAAAGATAATCCTGTTTTTGACGAAACCTTTTATGCAAATTTGGTGGCAAAGAAATACGAAACAGATCATCAGGTTTTTTTTCTCACCGAACAAGATTACAAGCAGGAGGTTTTTGAAGTACTCGACTACCTCGATGAACCTTTTGCCGACAATAGCTGTATCCCGCAGTATATTTTATGTAAAAAAACCAAGAAGCACGTGACAGTTGCGCTGAGCGGAGATGGTGGCGACGAAGTTTTCGCCGGCTATAACAAACACAAGGCTGAGTATATGATCCGCAATAGAAAATGGCTGGCGCATGCGGCAACCATAGCTGCACCGATCCTGAAAATGTTTCCTGAAAATGAAAATACAAAAATCGGAAATTACTTCAGACAGTTGAATAAGTTAGCAGACGGAGCAGCCCTCAGTGCGTCTGAACGGCATATCAGATGGAGTAGTTTATTGAACACTAAAGAGGTACAGTCTCTTTTTTCTAATGATTATCAAAGTAAAATTAACCTGCTTCAACTTACTTCACTCAATACGCAATACGCAAAGGATATTCAATCTTCTGATTTTAATGAGATCCTGTTGACAGATATGAATCTTGTATTACCCGGTGATATGTTACATAAAGTAGACATGATGAGTATGGCAAACAGTATTGAAGTACGCAGCCCATTTCTCGATCATAAAGTAGTAGACTTTGCATTCTCGCTACCGGCTACTTTTAAAATAGATAAAAACCTTAAAAAGAAAATCGTACAGGACGCCTTTCGCAATTACCTTCCTCCCGAACTGTATAACAGACCCAAACAGGGTTTTGACATCCCTTTACTTGATTGGTTTAAAAATGATTTCAACGATTATATTTTTAATACCCTGCTGGAAAAGAAATTTGTTGAAGAGCAAAATATCTTCTCGTACGAGGCAATTTTAAGGCTCAAAAATAAATTACATTCAAATAGTCCTGGTTTTGTGCATGGCACTATATGGGCGCTGATTGCTTTTCAATATTGGTATAAGAAATATATGATCCGGTAATCTGACTTGCCACTTTAAATAACTTCGGGACTGTCCATTAAGTAAAATTCAGTTTTTAATGACAATCTTTGTACTTTTGCCTACCCGGCAGTGCAGCCGGTAAATCAATGCAATTAAAAGATATAGCGGTGCAAATGACCAATGGCCTATTCACAATTTCCCTCGATTTTGAACTTTTTTGGGGTGTGCATGTTTCCAGAACGGTTGAAAACTATGGCCGCAACATACAAAATGTTCATGTCGTTGTACCTAGATTACTGGCACTTTTCGAACAATATCATATTCATGCCACATGGGCCACTGTAGGTTTAATTTTTCATCAGGACCAGACAAGCTTACTAAGCAACCATCCGGCGTTGCAACCTGAGTATGAAAAGAGGAAGTTATCTGCTTACGATTACATTAAAAACAATCCATTGGATCCGCCTTTGCATTTTGCACCCTACCTCATTCAGCAGATCAAACAGGTAGCCGGACAGGAAATCAGCACCCACACTTACAGCCATATTTTTTGTCTCGAGAAAGGAATTACCGCGGCTGCCATCAGAGCTGATATTTTGAAAAGCATTGAAATTGCCTCTCAACATCAGATAAAAACCACGTCTATTGTATTTCCTCGAAATCAATATGATGAGCAAACCCTCGATGTTTGCCGCAAACTCGGTATAAAGGTATTCAGAGGAAATGAATTACATCAGTTATACACCCGGGGTAAAATCGAAAATGAAAAATTTGCCGTTAAGTTATTCCGACTGTTTGATTCTTATTGCAACATTACAGGTCATCATGTTTACCAGCCAGTTAAGGAACATGGTATGCTGAATGTGCGGGCAAGCCGCTTTTTACGTCCCTATTCAAATAAACTTTCGTTGCTGGATTTCTTAAAGCTTGGCAGAATTAAACGATCAATGACCTATGCAGCAAAAAATAAAGCCATTTATCATTTGTGGTGGCATCCGCATAATTTCGGAAACAATATGGATAAGAATTTTCTATTTTTAGAAAACATTTTAAAACATTACGCCAAACTCAATAAATTATATAGTTTTAAATCCGCTAATATGAACGAAATAGGAGAGTTGTATGGAGAACTTTAAAATTATTATGCTGGCTGTTGATTGCAACGAAACAAATATTGTATATCATTACCTGAAAGGTCATTTTAAGATTGAAAAGGTCATTATCGAGCAAAAAATATCCAGAACTACTTTAATCAAAAACAGAATAAAAAAACTGGGGCTGACAAAAGTTATCGGACAACTTTTTTTTCAGTTTTTTACACAAAGAATATTATTTAGTAACTCTTCCCGACGTCGCAATGAGATTATTGACGGCAGCCATTTGGATACAACACCCATTCCGGAATCTGACAGGGTGCAGGTTGAATCTGTGAATAATGATGCCACAATCGACCTCATCAGAAAGCTGCAACCGTCACTAATTGTGGTGAATGGCACACGGATAATTTCTAAAAAAGTGTTGGCTTGCACCAGCGCAAAATTCATCAATATGCATATGGGCATTACGCCTAAATACAGGGGCGTACATGGGGCCTACTGGGCGCTCGTCAATAAGGATCCGGGGTTATGCGGTGTAACGGTGCATTATATTGATGCAGGTATAGATACAGGTTCCGTACTGAAACAAGCCATGATTCAGCCCGATGCTGCAAAAGATAACTTTACTACCTACCCCTATTTGCAGCTAGCGGCAGGCCTCCCTTATATGCATGAAAGTATTGATGAAATCAGTCACGCAACATCTTCGGTGAATATGCCCTTATCCTCTGAATCAGCCCTATGGTATCACCCAACTTTTTATCAGTATTGGAAAAACCGGTTGTTGCACGGCGTAAAATAAACAGAGTTCAGCAATACCGGAAGTGAACCCGGAATTGTCGAAATTCTTTTATAGCTACCTGACCTATATCTAATTTTTCAATGCAAAATTTTCTTCCCGCAGACTTACTCTCCCCGAAAAATTAAAATGTAAATCCTGCCAGCTATAATGCTGATAAAGCGACCATTTATTTTTTTCATATTCACTGATGCACTTTCCATTGAATGCTTTTCCTGAATTCGGGCGTAAGATTGTAAGATTGTTAAAAGAAATGTACTTTTGTGCCCATTTAATATATTATTGGTTACCATAGACCTATGCCCCGAGTATTACGAATTTTCAACAGACTGATTTTAGGCGGACCAGCATTTAATGTCACCTACCTCACAAAGTTCATGGCGCCTGAATTTGAAACCAAGCTGATCATTGGTGCAAAAGATGAACATGAGCA
>JADYYU010000191.1 GCA_020853515.1 Chitinophagaceae bacterium
CAATCAAAAGACGCTCACGCAAATAGCGACCGACGCCAACAGTTTATATGAAAAGGCCCGTACCAAAAAAATTCAGCCTGCTGAGTTCACCGGTAATACCTTTACCATATCAAATCTGGGCATGATGGATATTGATGAATTTACAGCGATCATTAACCCTCCGGATGCCTGCATACTGGCCGTTGGCAAAATTGCGCCGACGCCGGTGGTCAAAGAAGGTCAGGTGGTGGTAAAAAATATTATGAAGCTCACTTTAAGCTGCGATCATAGGGTAGTGGATGGAGCAGTGGGTGCGGCGTTTTTACAAACCCTGAAAGCCTATCTCGAAAATCCGGTGTCTATGTTATTATAAGTAGTGGTAGCTTTTATTATATAGTTGTCAACCTGATTTTAGTGATCGGTGGATGCAATTTCCAGTCCATGTAAGTCCTGCATTTTTTTCAACACAATATCTTGCTCTGCAAGTGCAATTTGGAGGCTGATCTCACAAAATAAGGCCATCTGTTGCGCGCTGATGTGGCAATGATGCATTTTGATGATGCGCATCACCTCATTCATAATGGTATAATCAAATTTTAAAGTATAGCTACAAACCCGGTCTTTTTCTGCGATCCCCCCATGTATCAAGGCCTGTTGCGCCACCGTTTTGTACGCATTGATCAGTCCGGGAACTCCCAGTAATACACCGCCAAAATATCTTACGACGATCACGATGACATTGGTCAGTTGCAGGCTGTCGATCTGTCCCAGAATAGGCCGGCCGGCACTTCCGGAAGGCTCGCCGTCGTCATTGGCCCTGTATTGCGACAGGTCGAAACCCAATCGCCAGGCATAACAAAAGTGTACCGCTTTCGGATGCATTTCTTTCAGTTTTTTAACCCTTGCCTTGATCTCTTCTGTGTTTGCAACCTGGTAGGTGAAGGCAATAAATTTGCTGCCCCGGTCTGAAAACTCTGCAGTGCTTTCAAGGGCAATGGTTTTGTAGGTATACTGTGAAACTGCCATGAAAATCAAATTTTGTCGCCGTAATAAATCAATAAGATCGCCACGATTGTAAGTAAGATGCCGAAATAATTGAGGCGGGATATTTTTTCCTTAAAAATAAAAATGCCGAATAGACTCACTACAAATAGCACACCGATATTGTTGATAGGAATGATGGCTGAACTGCTGAGTGCATCGCTGCCCAAGGCTTTAATCAGATAAAAGATTGAAAAGTAATTGGGAATTCCCAGTATAATACCTGCTGCCAAATGTTTGTAATGAAATTTCTTTTTGCCAAAAATGTATAAAAATAGCAGCAGCAAACTTCCGATGAAGGCAGCGACAAAAAAGCCCGCGATCAGGTAAGCATTGGCGGTAGCATCATTTTTTATAAAGTGCTTTTCGGCATATTTGGTGAGTGTGTCGATGATGCCGCTACCGATAAATAGAATGAGGGGCAGCAGGTAAACGAGCAACGACTTCTGCTTGATACTTTTTTTATCTTTTGAAATCGTAAAAATAACCGCCACTAAAGCCAGGGCAATTCCCAGCCATTTAACCCAGCCAATATTTTCATGATAAAAATACCATGAAAACAGCACCGGAATGATGAGAGATAATTTGTTGGATGTCTGGGTGGCAGTTACACCGGCTTTTACCGAACTCACTGCTATGATGTTGAATACACTGATAAACAGGGCACCCATCAATAAGGCAAATTTAAACCATGGTTTATCAATGGTGCTGACCTGCAACGGAAAATGTCCGATTACTACACTGCCTGTTATAACGCAGGTAATGTAGTTGAATACTATTGCCTGAAAAAGATCAACTTTATATTTATTGAAAAATACAAATACCACACCGATATATCCATTCAGCAAAATCGAAAGCAGCAGATAGTTCATAGCTGAGTGGCCGGGTTTAGATGAAAATAGTGGGTGTCGTTACTGACCTTTTCCTGATGGCTATACTGCGCATTTTTTAGATACGGCGCCTCAACTCCGCCATACAGAAATTGGTCGCTTTTGATAATACGTGCTTCATTCCAGCATCCGATGTCAATAAAAGATTGCAAAAGTCCACAACCACCTTCTACCAGCAGCGACAACAGTTTTCTTTCATATAAGTGAGATGCAATTTGCTGTAAAGATCCGCTTTCTGAAATCCTTATATATTCAATATTACCCAGTTTTTTATCTTCCCTGTAATTAAACAAAAGCGTAGGCCGGCTTTGGTCAAATAGTTTTAAAGAAGAGGGGAGGGATAAGTATTTATCGAAAACAATTCTGACAGGATCTTTACCCTGTGCCAGCCTGACATTCAATTGCGGATCATCCATTAAGGCTGTGCGATAACCGACCATAATCGCCGACTCCTCTGCCCGCCATTGATGCACTATGCGATCGCTGAAAGGGTTTGAAATTTTTGTTTTCCCGCTGTCACCGGCTATAAATCTGTCGGCTGTTTCAGCCCACTTTAAAATGATGTATGGCTGACCGTATTTTTCTACATGAAAAAAACGCTTGTTCAGTTCGAGGCATTCTTTTTCCAACACAGATTCAATCACCTCCACACCCTCCGTTCGTAAGTGTTCGATGCCCCTGCCATTTACTTTTGACGAAATATCCTTACAGCCGATCACCACTTTGCTGATCTGATGTTGTAAAATCAAATCGGTGCAAGGTGGTGTTTTACCCTGATGATCACAAGGCTCCAGCGAAACATACAAGGTTGCTTTTGCTATCAGATGGAAATCGTCAGTGGCTACAGAACTTATGCAATTCACTTCGGCGTGTGCTTCGCCAAAGCGCTGATGATAACCTTCGCCGATGATTCGGTTGTTATAAACGAGCACACTGCCCACCATCGGATTGGGTGCCACCTGACCGCTGCCTAAACCAGCCAGTTGCAGGCATCTCTGCATGTATTGTTCGTGGTTACTTTGCATGAATTGTCAAATGTAAAGAAAACTGTTTTAAATCTAGCTTTCCTCTTTCAGGGCAATTTTAAATGCCTGCAGACATCTTTCTCTTGCCATGGCATGATCGACCATGGGCGGTGGATATTCAAACGACTCGAATTCGGGTACCCATTTTCTTATATACTCCAGGTCCTTATCAAATTTCAATGTTTGAAGGGTTGGATTGAAGATCCTGAAATAGGGGGCCGCATCAGCACCGCTTCCTGCAGCCCATTGCCAGCCACCGTTATTGGAAGCCAGATCGAAGTCAAGCAGTTTTTCAGCGAAATATGCTTCTCCCCAGCGCCAGTCGATCAGGAGGTGTTTGGTTAAAAACGAGGCCACAACCATGCGCACTCGGTTATGCATCCAGCCAGTTTCGTTCAGTTCACGCATACCTGCATCCACGATCGGATAACCGGTAAGGCCATTGCACCATTTTTCAAATTCGGCTTCATTGTTGCGCCATTGAATTTTATCATAAGCCGGCTTAAACGCTTTGCTCACCACATGTGGAAAATGCCATAGCAAGCTTTGGTAAAATTCCCGCCAGATCAGCTCATTCAGATATTTTTCATTGTTTTGCAGAGCCACTCGGGTTAATTGCCGCACACTGATGGTGCCAAAGCGAAGATGAATACCCATGCGGGTGGTGCCGGCCACGGAAGGGATGTCACGGTTGAGATGATAATTTTGAATGATGCGGGTATCCGTTTGCGGTACCATAAACTGCAGATCTGTTTTTTCAAAACCAAGTTGTTCAAGACCTGGAAATGTCATTTTTGGGTCAGACTTTACAAAATTGCCGAAATATTGATCTGTCGGAAAAGTATGCAGATGTTGATCGTTCAGTATGGCTTTCCATTTTTTGCTGTAAGGTGTAAAAACGGTATAGGGTCGTCCATCATCTTTCACCACGTCATTCTTTTCAAAGATCACCTGATCTTTAAAACTGTAAAAAGGAATCTGATTATCTTTAAGAAGCTCAGCAATTTCAAGGTCCCGCTGTATTGCGTAAGGTTCGTAATCGTGATTGGTGTACACTGCATGCAGTCGTTCGTCCCGGATTAGCGAGGCGAAAACCTCTTTCGGGTCACCATATTCGATCTGCAAGCCGGCTTGTACATCCGCTAACTGTTTATGGATATTCCTGAGAGCCTGATGAATGAAATCTACCCGCCGGTCGGAGGAGGGGAGTTCGTTCAGGATATTTTTATCAAAAATGAATAAAGGCTGTACTTTCTGTCCTGCAGTGAGTGCCTTATACAGGCCTGCGTTATCCTGCAGCCTTAAGTCGCGTCGAAACCAGAAAACATTGATCTTTTCCATAAAAACATTGCAATAATAGTGTAAAAAAAGCGGGTGCAGAATTGCAGGTTTTCTAAGGTGCATCGGCTAAAAATTACACGTTATTGCGATAATTTGATTACCTTTGCGCCCTTAAAAATAATTACTTCTATGAAGCTATCCCAGTACGTTTATGATCTGCCGCTTAACCTGATTGCCCAAACGCCTTCTAAAAACAGGGACGAAAGCAAACTGATGGTTGTGCATAAAGACACAGGTAAAATTGAGCATAAGATGTTTAAGGATGTGTTGAATTATTTCAACGACAAAGATGTGATGATCGCCAATAATACCAAGGTATTCAATGCCCGTTTGTATGGCAGAAAGGAAAAGACGGGGGCAAAGATCGAGGTCTTTTTATTAAGAGAACTCAATAAGCAAAATCGTCTCTGGGACGTGATTGTAGAGCCTGCCAGAAAGATCAGGG
>JADYYU010000192.1 GCA_020853515.1 Chitinophagaceae bacterium
GAATGTTCCCTTCGGAGGCGCAAAAGGTGGTATCAAAATAGA
Organism: Chitinophagaceae bacterium; assembly: GCA_020853515.1. Classification (GTDB taxonomy): domain Bacteria; phylum Bacteroidota; class Bacteroidia; order Chitinophagales; family Chitinophagaceae; genus OLB11. The sequence continues at coordinate 43 of JADYYU010000192.1, forward strand.
TCCCAAGAAACTGGGTGTTTATGATCTTGAAAAAATTACCCGTCGTTATACTTCCGAACTGGTAAAGAAAAACTTTATCGGGCCTGGTATTGATGTTCCCGCACCCGATTACGGAACCGGTCCGCGCGAGATGAGCTGGATCGTAGATACGTATATGAGTTTACGCCCCGGTGAGATCGATGCTGCCGGTTGTGTTACCGGCAAACCTGTTACCCAAGGTGGTGTAAGAGGACGTACCGAAGCTACCGGACTGGGTGTTTATTTTGGTGTTCGTGAAATGTGCAATGACGTTGAAATGATGAAAAAGATCGGTATGACCACCGGCATGAGCGACAAAACTGTGGTAGTACAAGGCTTAGGCAATGTTGGTTACCATGCTGCAAAATATTTTATGGAAGGCGGTGCACGCGTAGTAGGTCTGGCCGAATATGAAGGCGCCATCTATAATGCGGCTGGTCTTGACGTAGAAAAAGTAATGGCACACCGTAAAAAAACGGGTTCATTGTTAAACTTCCCGGGTGCGAAAAATCTGAAGCGATCTTCAGATGCACTGGAACTGGCCTGCGATATTTTAGTGCCTGCGGCCCTCGAAAATGTAATTAACGGCGACAATGCCCCTCGCGTAAAAGCCCGTATCATTGCAGAGGCTGCGAACGGTCCTTTAACTCCGGATGCAGACGCTATTCTGAATAAAAAAGGAACTGTGGTAATTCCGGATATGTATATCAATGCCGGTGGAGTAACAGTATCCTATTTCGAATGGTTGAAAAACCTCAGCCACGTTCGTTATGGCCGTATGGAAAAACGTTTCAGCGAAAATATGAACACCAGCATCCTGGGGTCTATTGAAAGCCTGACCGGTAAAAAAGTATCAGCTGCAGAAAAGAAAATTATTTTGCACGGACCTGATGAAGTAGATCTGGTACATAGCGGACTGGAAGATACCATGATGGGCTCATACCATGAGATCCGTAATATCTGGCTGAGCAATAAAAAGATACATGATATGCGCACAGCGGCCTTTGTTAGTTCAATTAACAAGGTGGGTGTTTCGTATATGGAACTGGGTATTTTCCCATAGGGTAAATACACCGGGAATTGATTTTAGTTTTTTAAGTAAGTCTAATGAACCGTTCACTTTTGTGGACGGTTTTTTTTATGGTTACAGCGTCAGCTCCGGGGCGAGATACAGCAAGGAGGAGTTGCGTGATTTTTCAGGCGTTTGTACTGAACCTAAACTGAAACAATTTTGTGAAGCCGGTATCAGTCTCATTCTTTTTCGATTTTTAGTTGCTTCCTTAAAGGCTGTCCGTTGCCGACCAAAGCGATCGGGAAGAAACGTGCTGGTTTGGCGGCTATTGAATACCGGCAAAGCATAGAATTGAACACTGTCACGCGGAGCGCAGTGGAAGTATATCGTGACGCCTCACAATATCGCGGACTTCTAAACCTCATTTTCCTATTTGTTTGAATCAGCAGCAAACTTCCTCAGCGCCCGGTTTAACCACTGTAAGTACAACACAAAACAAAAAAACCTCCGCTATGGAGGTTTTTTTATAATTAGTTTGTCATCTTATTTAGTTGCAGGAGCCGCGTTTGCCGGTGCAGGTACTGCTGCCGGAGGCGGTGTTTGCTGGGCAGGTGCCTGCTGAGCAGGTGCTTGACCCTGTGGAACCTGACCTTGACCTTCTGCAGCACCCGGTGCAGGATTGCCTGTTGCAGGAGCCGCATTTTGTGCTGGCATCGCTGCCGGTGCGCCGCCTGCGGCAGCTTCAGAACGTGTTTTTTGATTTAAATCAGATTTGGTTTTTGGGGCTACTATAAAACTCAGTAATGTGAGTGCAAGTAAGACTGACGCAGCTACCCAGGTACCTTTCTCAACAACATCGGTACTTTGTTTGGCACCCATCATTTGGTTACCCAAACCGCCAAAAGAACCGGCCAAACCGCCGCCTTTTGGATTTTGGATCAATACAAAAAAGGCTAAAACGCCACAAGTGATGATAATTAGTATGAAAAATAAAATAGTCATTATAAATAGTCTTTAATTGTTGTCAATTCTTTAATACGGTCGGCAAAGTAAAGATTTTTTTCGGGATTACGCAAACTTAATTTTTTGTACATATCCACGGCCTTATCTGTTTTGCCCTGTTTGCCCAATATGATCGCCAGCGATTCGCTGATTACCGTGTTCTCAGAAATGGAGTCCATCGCCTGTTTGAAAATCTCTTCCGGTATTTCTTCATTCTCTTCCTCCGACACCATGGCCAGTTTTTCCTTTTGCCAGGATGTTTTCAGCGCCTTTTTCTCCTTTTCTTCCTGCTTTTCGCGCTCAGTTTTGTTTTTGAAATGAAACAGCCAGTCCGTAAAACTCATCATCACCATCAGCGACTTGTCTTCCTTTTCGTCTGAAAAGTCCGCATGCTCAGCCTGGGGTATAATGGGTTCAGTTGTCTCCGTTCTGGCATTTGCGGTACTTTCTGCTTTACGTACCCTGATGTTTTCAATCGGATTTGAGTTGGGCAGTTCGTTGATCAGTGTCAGGATATCTTCCTGTACAGCAGCTATGCCAGCCGGAGCCTCAGGTTTTGCTGAGTTGCCTTTTACAAAACAGGCAAAAAGATAAGGATCACCTTTAAATATGGCCAACTGTGCAATATCGTCGTTGCTGATCTCCTTTTTAGCTTTAAAGCCGGCAAAACGGAGCGGAGCACTGTAAGGGTATTGCTTCGCCAAAACCGAAAGGTCCTGAAATACATTCTGTAATTGCGAACCAGTCAACTGGCCGGAAAATACTGTATGCAGTTGGTTTTTATCCATTGTGTAAAGTTAAGAATTTTGACAATATTTTTAACCTATTAAAATTAAAAGCCGCCTGCACCCAAAAAAACTAAGCAAATTATTTATTATTATTACACTTTGTTTGGCGGCTGTATGTTCAAAGACTGCTATAAATAGGCGGCGTCCTCATTTATTTCAAGTAAGCTGCTGCGGCCTTTCAAATTTTTAACGCGAACAAATCGATCGAACAATGGTTTTAAATTATGTGTGGGTTTTCTTTATTGCAGTTGGTTTTCTGGTAGCGCTCTTTAAACTGATCGTGCTGGGTGACACAGAAATATTTAAGACGTTGGCTGATGGTATTTTTAAAAAAGCAGGAGGTTCTGTGATGGAAGTGGGCTTGCCCCTGGCCGGAACTATGATCTTTTTTTTAGGCATTATGAAAATTGCTGAGCGTGCCGGGGGAATTTCGTTTATTGCCCGTCTGCTGAATCCTTTTCTGAAAAGACTCTTTCCTGAAGTGCCTGACAAGCATCCTGCAATGGGAGAAATGGTGATGAATTTCAGCGCTAATATGCTGGGGCTCGACAATGCAGCCACTCCATTCGGTTTAAAAGCCATGCAAAGCCTGGAGGAACTGAATCCTAATAAAGGCACCGCTACCAATTCACAGATCATGTTTCTGGTGTTGCACACCAGCGGACTCACCCTCATTCCCTTATCCATCATCGCATTGCGCAGCACGGGCGGTGAAGCATACAAATCGATGGAGCCGGCATCGATCTTTATTCCCTGTGTGCTGGCCACTGTCATGGCTACCATTGCCAGTGTGATCGTCGTTGGTATTAAACAACGACTAAAATTTGATGCCGTGTTATTTACCTGGATCGCTAGTTTACTGACCGTGGTGCTGGCTATCTTATTTGTGATCTCACGTCTGCCGGATGAAGCCAAGAATAATGTATCTAAAATTTACGGCAACCTGATCTTGCTTTCACTCATTGTGGGCATCGTACTGGGCGGTGTGTGGAAAAAAGTGAATGTGTTTGACGCTTTCATCGATGGCGCCAAAGAAGGTTTTAACGTGGTGTTGAAAATTCTGCCTTATCTGGTCGGCATGCTGGTGGCTATTCAGATTTTCCGCGACAGCGGGGCTTTTGTTTATGTAATCGATTTTTTTAAATATGCTTTTGCTTCCATGGGGGCCAATACCGATTTTGTAGATGCCCTGCCGGTAGCCATCATGAAGCCTTTCAGCGGCAGCGGTGCCCGGGGATTGCTGGTAGATATCTATTCCAATCCGGTATTGGGCCCCGATAGTTTTGCGGGTAAGCTGGCCAGTATTTTTCAGGGAAGTGCCGACACTACATTTTATATCATTGCGCTCTATTTTGGCAGCGTGGGAATCCGCAATATCCGTTATAGTATCTGGGCGGGTTTACTGGCTGATTTTCTTGGAGTGATCGCCGCGATCATCATCGGATATATCTTCTTTCATTAAAAACAATTGACAAAGATCGACCGGCATTGATCCTTAAGACGTATATCATCATGAAAAAATTATTTTTGATCAGACAGTATCTGGTTTATCTGCTGAAAGCAAAAAATGCCCATGGGGTGCATTCGCCATTTGTTTTTGAATTTATTAAAGATGTATTGAAAGACAAACGTCATTATTACGCTTTTGATGAAATTAAAAAGTTACGTGCTGAAATGTATGCTAATCAGACCTTGCTAAACGTAGAAGATTTTGGTGCAGGGTCGCATAAGCAAAATTTTAAACAAAGAAAAGTTTGTGACATCGCGCGCACGGCCGGCAGAAATGAAAAGTTTGGTCAACTGTTGTTTAGAATTATCCAAAAATATAAACCCCTGCAAATTGTTGAATTAGGCACATCAATGGGTCTGGGGACTGCTTATATCGCATTGGCTAATCAGGAAGCTCAGGTCAGCAGTATCGAAGGGAGCCATGAAATTGCTGAGCAGGCTGCTAAGCATTTTGCGCAGATGAATATACACAATATAGCACAGCACACCGGTAATTTTGATGTCTTGCTGACAAATATTCTGAAGGGCATTGGTCAGGTGGATATGCTGTTTGTAGATGGTAATCATAGTATGAAGCCTACCATGCAGTATTTTAATGA
>JADYYU010000193.1 GCA_020853515.1 Chitinophagaceae bacterium
GCCGCTGAAAGTTTACTGTAAAATATTTGACGATGTCGGCTATGTGCATAATGAACATCCTCTCAACAGTTTTTTAAATAATAAAATGCTGAATGGTTACGGTGCCGGTATTGATATTCTGGTTTCGTATTATGCTAAATTGCGGATCGAATATAGTTTTAATCACTTCAATCAAAATGGTTTATTTTTACATACCACAAAAGAATAATTATGCATATTGCCATTTACAATCGTTCATTTGACCTTGAAGACTTGCCGTTATTTTTGCATTTGTGCCAGTCGTTCGAAGAAAACGGCATTACGCCCGTCATGTATGAGCCGTTGTATTTACGATTACGCAATCAGTATCATTTTCAAAAAAAAGTTGAAATTTTTTCGGAGCTGATCCCGCTGCATCCTAAAACGAAATTTGTATTTAGTATGGGCGGCGATGGCACCATGCTTGATATTGTGAAGTTTGTGGCCGACCGGAAGATTCCGATCTTAGGAATTAATCTGGGCCGGCTCGGATTTTTGTCAGCCACCCATCGTGATGATATCGACTTTGCAATTTCCTCTCTGCTGAAAGATTCCTATGTGCTGGATCCGCGTTCACTCATACATCTTGATTCAAGTGTAAACCTTTTCAGTGATGCACCCTTTGCACTCAACGAATTTTCATTGCACAGAAAAGATAGCTCTTCGCTGATCAAGATACATACTTATCTGAATGGAGAATTTTTATGTACTTACTGGGCTGATGGACTTATCGTGTCTACACCAACAGGGTCTACCGGTTACTCACTCAGTTGCGGCGGCCCCATCATCTTTCCCCAGGCAAGCAGCTTTGTGATTACGCCTGTAGCGCCTCATAATCTGAATGTGAGACCTATTGTAATTGCTGACAACAGCATCATCACCTTTGAAGTAGAAGGCAGGGCTGAGCAGTTTTTGTGCACCCTTGACGCACGTTCAGAAGCGATAGACAGCAGTGTATCACTCGCTGTTCGTAAAGAGCATTTTATGATCAATCTGATCAGGCTCGAAGGACAGAATTTTTTACATACCCTGCAATCTAAATTATACTGGGGCGTTGACCGGCGGAACTAATTCACGGAATTTATGTGTCTGAAAACGGCATGAACAATTTTAAAAAATATTTTGATTTTTTTTGAAAATATTTTTACTTTTGACCTTATAACATAACCTACTAATTATGTCACAATCATTAAATACCGGCCACGGTATTAATATCCGTAATTTTAAGAAAGCCATTTTACTAAGTGAAAATTTCGGGCAAGTTTATGCTCCCTGTAATGAACACATTAAAATTCCTTACATGCTGCAACATTGGAAATATCTGATGAAGGTAAATGAGGAATACAACATAAAGTTCCATCACACCCGAGCAAAAATCAAAGAGCGCGAAACGATCTTCAGGGAATTAAATAAAAAAGTAACCAAAGTATGTGCCATTGCAGGCAGCCTGAACGAAACGGCTGAGTTTAAGTATGAAGTTAAAAAATTAGCCGATCTGATCCGGGGTTTTAAAAACAAAAAAAATGGGCAGACCGCTGGCGATGAAAGAGATTGGGCGTATAACCTGAGCTATACAGGCAGAACAGAAAATTTCAAAAACCTCATTCACTTATTATACTCCTCTGCACTATACAAGCCGAATGAAAGGCTTTTTACGCTACAAAATCTATATGCCGAGCATGCATCCATGAATACACTGAATTTGGAGATCGACCGATTAACTGTTGATGTGCAGCGATGCCGCACAATACGTAACAGTGCTTTGTACGATGCCGAAACGGGTGTGCTGGAAACGATGAAGGCCTGCCGTTGCTATATTAAAGCACTCTTTGGCACAGGTTCTGAAGAATACAAAAAATTCAGCGCACTGAAATTCAGGGTACTGCCCAAAAAATATCAGGAAGTTTAACCTTTTTAGCTTCCAGGCAAACTTGCTGCTGCACGTCGCTGACTAACGTTAAAAACAACTAGCAAAAAACGACTTTACGAATCCGACTAATTCAATTAAGGGCATTTACCTTCGAAAAACAGTTTGTTCCATTTTATACAAGGAATGTTTACCGGTTCTAAAATGAAGCATACAATGGCCATCAATTATAACAAGGATGTCTGCTGCCATTAATATTTCAAAAATTAACTGGCAATTTTGAAATGAATATAAACGATTCCATTCTACAGCAGATCGGGCCAATAGTTTACCGGCCCATTTATGATGTTTGACCGGGTGCATTTTGATTTTTGGTTTAACGCGGATACTTCTGCGGATTCAATATTACAATAGAAACCCAGTGCAAAATTCCGGATCTAAAACAAATTGAACAAGTTCCCGCTCCCTATAATCTGCAGGAACATTCAGCACTTTAAATGTCAAGGCAACGGATGCTTCTGTTGGTTGTAATGGCATAAAACCAGTAAAAAAGAAATCCCCTGCTTGCTTACCAAGCCCGTTGCCGGATATCCTATAGGCTTAAATATCTGCAGTAAAATTCCGTCTCATTTTCTCTGCTGCGACATTTGCTAGCTGGTTTAAGATCAGCTACTACAAAATCTCCACACCGGCTCGACATCTGACACAGCAGATTTTATACTTGATACCATCAATTTGATTTTAAACCACATCTATTTGACAATTTCCCATATTTACTTTACTTTTAGGATGTCAAATTATTGTTTTCGATGCGTTCATTATTTTTTGTGCTTCTTTTCCCGTTTGCCGGTTACGCCCAGTATAATTTTTATTATGGCAATATTCATTCGCATACCGATTATTCAGATGGCAATAAAGACAGTGCCACCAGCGGCGTGAGCATCCCCTTTGAAAGTTACAATTACGCCAAAAACAGTTATCATATCGATTTTTGGGGCATCTCTGAACATAACCATTTTAATGCTAATAATAATCCGGGCATGCTTCTTTCGCATTACGCAGAAGGACTTTACCAGGCAGACATCGCCAACGACGACGGCCATTTTGTATGTTTGTACGGGATGGAATTTGGAACCATTTCACAAGGTGGGCATATTGTAACCTACGGTGTGCCGGGCCTCGTAGGCTGGGAAGACATTGGAGGCAGTCCGAATTACGATATTTATTGCGCATTGAACGACTTTGGAAGCTACTGGGATATTGTAAAATCCTATCCCAAAGCATTTAGCACCCTGGCCCATCCCGAAACAGGCGACTATAACAGTCTGCTGGACGGGGCGGCTTTCAGTGCAGCGGCTGACAGCACCATCGTAGGTACCGCCATCAGAAGCGGCAGCGCATTCAGTACCACCGATGATTACTCCGATGCACCCGCTACAGAATACGAATCTAAATACAAAAAATGTCTCTCGCGCGGTTACCATGTGGGTCCTACCATAGACCATGATAACCACTACACCACTTTCGGCAGAACCCTGCCCGGCAGAACAGTAGTACTGGCTACCAAGCTTTACCGCGACAGCATTATTGCAGACTATCAGCAGCGACGCTTTTATGCTTCTGACGACTGGAATACAGAGGTAATGTACACCCTGAATGGCAATCCCATGGGCAGCATCAATACCATCAACACGGACCCCTCTATAAACATAAGCGTATCGGATGTGGATGCTGCCGACAATGTCAGCATGATCGAATTGTTTTACGGAGTACCGGGAAGCGGTATCTACGCCACAGTATTAGTTGCAGCTTCAAATAATAATACCCTCAGTTATACCCATCAAACGGTAGCCGGCGAACAATTTTATTACTATGCCCGCATTACCCAAACCGACGGTGATATCATCTGGACCGCCCCCATCTGGATTAAACGGGTAGCAACTCCTCTTGACGTGGAAGATATTGCTATAGACGAAACTAACGATCAGTCGGCCAACCGTTTTTCATTGTATCCAAATCCTGTGACTAATGATTTGCATGTAGATTACAAGGCAAGTGAAGTTACAAAAGCCGCGGTAAAAATTTATAATGCTGAAGGCCGACAAATACATACAGAACAGGTGCTTCTATCAACAGGTGAAAATACCTTTTCGTATGATGTAAGCTGTTATGCCCCCGGATTTTACTATTATATTTTACAGGCCGAAAATGAACGGCTGATCGACAGTCGCTTTGTGAAATATTAACGCATTTACCGGCAATGCCTGCAAGGCTTGCAGTCTGCTCTTCAAAATACCCATTCACTACATAATAATTCCATTCGTTGCCAGTATTTTTGGAGCTGTTTGTTCTGAACGAAGCATTTCGTAAAGGTCTATCTCAAGACTGTTGCATAACGCTGACATGGGAATATCTGTGATAAAATTTTCAAAGGGGTCTTCACTAAAATCGCCGACAAGTTCGATGGTGATATATAACCAGGAGATGAGCGTACTCAGTAAAGCAACAATGACATAATTGAACAGGGAGTGATTTTTATAGATATCCAAAATCCCAAAAGGCAGAATCAAAATAAAAATAATGATAAACGACTTGCTGAAAAAACCATATTGTCTGGGAAAAGGGGTCGATTTGATCCGTTCGTTTTTACCCTGATTTTCTATGCAGCTATCGATGGTGCGCAACATCTCCATCAGACGAAATTCATCAAGCTGTTTGTTTTCATGTAGCTTTTTAAGATGGGCTGATTGTAAAAACAAGATCTGTAAGGCCTTGTTTGAAAGACCACTGATCTCATGATACTCGTGATTTTGCAGCCTTAGGGCAACTTCTGTATCCCAGGCCTCCTTATCCGGCTGCCCAAAATAATACTTCAACGTAGAGCGGCTGTATCGCCTGCTATGCGGCGTTCGCATACGTAATTGCAATTTGTGCGCGTTTAAAAAAGCCAGTTGCCGGTCTATGATCAATTTAATTTCATCTTTCGCAGCATGTGCAATCAGGGTATTAGCCTGGTTGGCCAGCACTTTAGATGCTACGATGAGCGCTCCCCAGTTTTTGCGGGCTTCCCAGGTGCGGTCGTATGACTGCCCGTTTTTAAAACTTGAATAAATCGCCACTGCAACACCGATGGGCCCGATCAGGACGAACGGTATATGCATCTGTATATCATTTTCACGCAACAAATATGCATGTATAAAACAAAGGACCGTACTGTAAAAAACAAAAAAGAGAATATTTTTCCAGCCAAAGCGCCAGATCACTTCAAACGGAACGTTGCGATAGATATACATAACTCACTATTTATTTGCAACACAAGGTTACAAAAAAACAGAGCGGAATAAAAGCAGATAGGATTTTATTTTATAGCTGCAGCCTGTTCAAAAAATATAAACCTCAGCAACAAATCAGTCACTACTTAAATAAAGCACATCTTAAATCTGATTGATCCGATCAAGACGGGGCCTTAACTTGCCTTCGCGCGATTTATTAAAGATCATCTGACCTTTGTCGATACCCTTTCTGATTTCGGCCTGCACTTCTTCAGGCAAAGCCAGCACATCCTTACATTCTGAACTGCAACATCCGTTCATTTCGTCAGCACAGGCTGCGCATTGTATAAACAACAGATGACAGGCTTCGTTCTTACAGTTGGTATGGGTGTCAGCAGGTTGACCGCACTGATGACATTTGGCAATGATTTCTTCGCTGATGCGCTCACCCAGTCTTTCGTCGAACACAAAGTTTTTTCCGATAAACTTCACCGGTAAGTCCTGAGATTTTGCAGTACGGGTATAATGAATAATGCCTCCCTCCACATGATACACATTTTTAAACCCATTGTGCAGCATATAGGCACTGGCCTTTTCGCAACGGATACCACCGGTACAATACATAATGATCGGTTTATCTTTTTGATCCTGCAGCATGTTTACGGCCATTGGCAATTGCTCCCTGAAAGTATCCGAAGGTATTTCAATGGCATTTTCAAAATGTCCCACTTCATATTCATAATGATTACGCATATCCACGATCACCACATCCTCCTTTTCTGTGAGTTCATTATACGCTTTTGCATTCAGGTAAATACCCGTTTTGGCTGCATCAAAAGAAGCATCATCCAAACCGTCGGCTACAATTTTATCGCGCACTTTTATTTTCAACACAAAAAATGATTTGCCGTCATCATCCACCGCGATATTCTTACGCAAATTCACAAATTCAGGTTGCGCATCCATAAAGGATTCAAAAGCCGTCATATTGAATTCGGGCACACTGATCTGAGCATTGATACCTTCGGCCGCAATATAGATCCTGCCAAAAATATCCAGTTCTTTAAAAGCCTTGTACAGATCGTCACGGTAAGCCTGCGGATCGCTGACCGAAAAGTACTTATAAAATGAGATTGTAATTCTGCGGAATGTTTCATTCAGCATTTTTTCCCGCAGCTCTTTGTGCGAGATCCTGTTGTGTAATACAGCCATAATCAATTAATTTTAAGGACACTGATAAGGTGAACAAAATTTATATCGGCAGCAAAAGTAAAGAACATTGTTCAAATTGTCAATAGCCGCCCCTTTTCAACTGCAGGCATTAAATAGTCCCCCCTATGAGCGATCAACACGGCGCTCACTAGCCGCTCACATTAAAATCTCTCAAGGCATCATTCAGACTGGTTTTCAGATCTGTACTTGCCTTACGCTGACCAATAATCAGTGCGCATCCGACCTGAAATTCACCGGCCGGAAATTTCTTGGTATAGCTACCCGGTATCACCACGCTGCGGGCCGGCACTCTGCCGCGGTACTCGACCGGTTCGCTGCCACTGACATCAATAATTTTTGTACTTTGAGTCAGCACCACGTTTGCTCCGAGTACAGCCTCTTTTTCAACACGGACACCTTCAACTACTATGCAGCGTGAACCTACAAAGCAACCATCCTCTATGATTACCGGACTTGCCTGCAGGGGTTCCAGCACACCGCCGATTCCCACACCACCGCTCAGATGTACATTCTTACCTATTTGCGCGCAACTGCCTACCGTAGCCCAGGTATCTACCATGGTACCTTCATCTACATAAGCTCCAATATTGACATAACTGGGCATCATGATCACGCCACGGGCCAAAAAAGCACCATATCTTGCAACTGCATGCGGCACGGCCCTTACACCCTGAGAGGCATAATCAGATTTCAGCTTCATTTTGTCATAAAACTCGAAGGGGGGCAGGCTCCAGGTTTCCATTTGTTGTATACCAAAATACATCAAAATGGCTTGTTTCACCCACTCATTTACCTGCCAGCCATCGTCTATCGGCTGTGCAACCCGCAAGCGGCCTTTATCCACTTCTTCTATCACTTGTCTCACAGCTTCTGCGTAGATATTATCTTTTAAAAGTTCCCTGTTGTTCCAGGCTTCTGTAATTTGTGGTTGCATTGTCATTCTATATGGTTTAGCTATTTTTGCAAACATAAAGAATTTACTTTTTTTAATTTACACAACTTTACTTTGCACAAAAAATTTACCGCATGGAAAAGCCATACGAACCCGATGTAAAAACTTGCGTGCAGGTCATGAATCACGATGGTGTGATTCTTTATCCCACCGATACTATCTGGGGACTGGGTTGCAACGCACAGAGTGAGGCTGCAATCGACAAAATTTTTGAGATCAAAAAGAGATCCCCGCAGAAAAGCTTGGTTTTGCTGATGACGGACGTCAAACAATTATCACGCTATCTGGCCAATCCCCTGCCCGATCTCGAAACACTGTTATCGCAATTTACACAGCCCACTACCATCATTTACCCAAATGCCATCAACCTGCAGAGCAAGCTGATTTCCCCGCAGGGCACTATCGCAGTGCGTATCACACACGACCCATTTTGCCGCTCACTGATCAAAAGAATGCGCCAACCATTGGTGTCGACCTCGGCAAATATTAGTGGCGAAGCGGCAGCAGCTAATTTCAGCGAAATGAATGAAGCCATCAAATTAAAAGCAGATTATGTTGTAAAATGGCGGCAGGATGATCAGCAAAGCCAGTCCGCATCCACCATACTGAAATTGGAAGACGATGGCCGTTTTACTAAAATCAGATAGTGGGAATATGAACGGCACAGGCTAAACTCAAAACTACACACAGATCATGATTTAGGATCGCACCCGGCAGCAGTGCGCAGCCAATATCATCAAATTTGTATTTTTATTCTCTTGAAAAAAATGTAGGTTTGCACTTCATTTATCACGCATTCTACAATGGCCATTTTTAGAAGAATTTTAGTTTTATACCGTATCCCTATTGCTTTAGCGCTCATTGCACTGGGTGTATTTTTAACAGTGCAAACCAAAAATGGCATCTGGGTGAGCTGGATCTTTTTTCTGATCGCCATTTTAATGGTCGTTGCCCATTTTATGATCGGGCCCATTACCCTCATTCAAAAACATGTGGAAGACGGTGATTTTGAAGGCGCTCAAACCTTACTGGGCAAAGTAAAATATCCTAATCTGCTGTATAAACCTGTTCGTTCGGCCTATTACATGCTGAAATCGAATTTTTCGACGATGACCGAAAATTTTGAAGATGCAGAAGCCGATATCCGTAAAAGTCTGGAAGTGGGAATTACCGATAAAAACGTGGAAGGTGGCGCCTATCTGCAACTGGGTATGATATCATACAAAAAAGGGAATAAGAAAGAAGCCTATGAATATATCCGGAAAGCAGTGCAGTTAGGACTGCCTGATAAAGACACCGAAGCATCTGCATTTCTGCAGCTTTCAAGTATTTGCGGCGAGCGTCGCGACTTTAAAGGCATGAAACATTATTACGCAAAAGCCAAGGCGTGTAAATCGAAAAACGAAACCATCGTGAATCAGTTGAAAGAAATGGATAAATACATTTCGCGGGTACCCGGATAATTGCCTGTCGTTACAGTATCATTTTCTAAACAGGTATTTCAACCACTATGGTAGTGCCTTTGCCCGGAGCCGAGTCAAATGACACACTGCCATTGAGATACTCAACCCGGGAGCGGATATTTTTCAAACCGATACCATCCCTTACCGCTGCCTTTTCTATGTCAAAACCTCTCCCGTTATCTTCTACCATTAAGGTGAGCTCATTGTTTTCTCTGATGAGTTGTATGGTGATTTCATTTGCCTGAGCATGTTTGATGATATTGCTGATCAACTCCTGCAATACCCTGAAAATGACAGTTTCTGTATTCGAATTGAATCGTTCTTCCAGCCCCAGTACGATCAGATTGATCTTGAGTTTTTCATTCCCCATGCGGTTTACAAAATCGCGCACTGCTGCCACCAAACCTGATTTGATCAGCGCATTTGGTATCATACTATGCGAAATGGTGCGCACTTCCCGGGCAGAATCTACCACCAGGTCGTAAGCAAATTTTAGAGAATCAGGGATCTGTGGCATTTTTCCACTCTCTTCCATAAAATGCTCCAGTTGCATTTTGGCGGCAGTCATCGTCTGTGCAATTCCATCATGAAGGTCACGCGCTATCCGCATCCGCTCCTTTGCTTCGGTTTCGATGATGGCTTTGCTGCGTTGCTCTTTTTCAAAAATAATGGCCTGATCTTTTTCACGCTGCTTTTTCCCCTTGTAAAAAAAATAAAAAGCAATGACAGCGATCAAAATCAACATCAAAACAGATATAAACAGATTGCGCTGGATACGATGCCGGTTATCTTTCAGTTCCATGTCTTTTGTCAAAATGGTTATTTGCTGCAGACGCTTGTCCGTCTCATATTTTGTTTGAAGTTCACCGATCTGCTTGCTGCGTTTTTCATTAAAAATTTCTTCATTGAGATTGGCGTACCTGACATGATAGCGGTAAGCACTTTGGGCATCCCCGGCATTATTGCATATTTCCGCAAGCTTTTTGTAGCACTGCAAACTAAGTTCCTTATACTTAATTCTTTCAGAAATAGCCAGACACTGCAGTAAGTAATTTTTAGCCTGTAACTGCTTACCTTCTTCCAGGGCAATTTCTGCCAGACTAAAAACTGATAAAGAAGCGGCATTAGTATCTTTTTGGCGCAGCCTGATATAGTACGACTCCGTCTGCAGTTCTGTGGCCAGCATATATTTTTTTTGCGCAGCATATGAAACGGCCGAATAATCCATGGTATAGGACACACCGATACTGTCACCCAGTTTGATATACAAGGCCTGGGCCTGTTTAAACAATTGCAGAGCTGTATAATGATCGCCCCGGTCCTGGGCCCATACACCCTGATTGTTGACAGCAGTCGCCATGACGGCTTCATTGTGGTCTGCCATTGCCAATCGGTAAGCGTCCTTAAAACTATTTAATGCGGCCGTATCATTCTTCTGCTTACGGTAAAAAAAACCTAACTCGTTGTACACTTTCGCCTGAGCAGTGTTATTATGTAACTGATCAAACTGCCTGATGGCTGTGAGATAATAATTCAATGTAGCATCATACTCGCCTGCAAAATAGCTGGTGAGTCCTTTCAGAAATGTGGCATCCGCAACCAGAAACGGCCGGCTATTTTTTTGCGCCAGCGCAATGGCAGCATCACAGAGTTTTATGCAATTGGCATAATCTTTATTTTGAATAAGGGCGGCACATTCAATATACTTTGCGGCTTTGATGGTATCATGTTCGTGCGTAAACTTTTTTATAATACTGTCTGTCAAAGTTTGCGCAGAAACTGCGTTTAAACAAAGCAGTAAAATTAGAATGGCCGGATACCGCATCGGAACCTACAATTTGTTCAGCTTTCTGCTGATCTTGCCTTGCGATGATATTACCTCAAGCAAATAAACACCGGTGGAAAGCTGCGAAAGATCAACCTGTGCTTTTGCATTCACAGGTCCTGTGGTAATGATACTACCGTTCATTTCACGTAAAATATATTGTCCATCTGAAATAGATGAATTTTCAATAGTCACTCTATCGGTTACAGGATTTGGATAAATCATTGTTTCATTCCCCATCGTTGCATCTTCTACATTCAAAAACACCAGCGCCGGATTGGCCACCACAGTTGTATCCTTATTGAGCAACCAGTTATTCGGATCAAAAACCAGACCAGTGATCGTTTTTGAGGATGGAATAATAAATGTATTGGTATTTTGATTGATCGTAACACGTACAGTTGTATCACCGCTGGCACTCAGACATTTAATTTCAAGCGGGCCTTTAAATAAAGGCGTCACAGCAGATGAAGTCGTATGCGATATTTTAAGGAAAATATTGGAACCGTTGCTGTAATATTCACCTGAATAAACCGGATAACCTTCGCCGTATAACCACTGATTAAAATAATCATTCAAAGGCACGTTGGTAGCACCTTCCAGCAATATATGCAGTTCGTCGATCCCTGCTGTACCAAATGCAAAAGTTGACTGAAAATCGCGTAAGCCCTGAAAAAATAAGCTGTCGCCCAATACAAAACGCAGGGTATGAATCACCGCGCTGCCTTTGTCGTATGTCAGTCGTTTACTGAATATTCTGCCAACATTGTTGGTATCGGTAAAATAAACCATTGCAAAGGAATCCTGCAGTACATTATCATGCACGCCCTGCATTTTTGCCTGTGCAGCAGGCCAGCCTCTGAAATGATCATACGCCAGATATTCACCATAGGATGCAAAACCTTCATTGATAAAAATATCTTTCCATGTTTTACAGGTTACATGGTCGCCCCACCATTGATGAAACAACTCGTGCGAATTAACTGAAAAATTACCAAGCGTTCCGATGCTGGTCATGGTTTGATGTTCCATACCACCACCAAAGGGTGCCATACTATGTCCGTACTTCTCTTTATGAAACGGGTAGAGCCCCATAATATCTGAATAATATTCAAGTACCAGGGCATTGCTGTCGATCTGATCTTTGTAAACAGGCAGGGCAAAAGGATTATCATATACATAATTGACCATCATCACCGAATCGCCGCCGAGTGCAGTCGGGTGAGCATAAATCGTATAATCAACATACTTGGCAACAGCGATCGAGATCAGGTAATAGTCGATGATATAATTTGTTTTCCAGCGATATTTTACTTTATTATTAGGTAATGTATCGATGCCTTCGAGCAGGCCATTGGCTCCGACTTTATTTTCAATACTGGTGGTCACAAATACCCAGGCGCTGTCTGCTTTATCCTGTAGGGATTGCTTGCAGGGAAACCATTCATACGCGCTGTAAGGCTGGCTCAGACTCCAGGTACATTCATTGCCCCAGGTGTTGGAAACACCGGTGCTGAAACCATCTCCGATAGCGGCGCCACCTACCACATGAGCATCACCGTTATAAAATATTTTAACAGAAACATCTGTATTCGCAGGCACAGCAGCCGGCAGCAATGCATAGTGGATGCTGCCATTAGAGACCACTGTCAGTAATTGATTATTATAGACTACACTATCAATAATCATACTTTGATTGAGTTCAAAACAAAAGGTATCCATCATAGGTGCTGTCACTTTGGCCCCCATGGTAACAACCCCACTGACAACGGTGGTATTGCGCTCGGCTGCAATATCCAAAAAATAGAAATGGACATCATACTGGTTCATGAGGGTATTGGTTGCGGCATCAGCCCTGGTTTTTTTAGGCAAATGGCTATGGGCCGCGATCTTTGCTTCAGAGCAGGTGTAATTTTCCTGTGCATGCAAAACAACGAAAGAAGTGAGCAGGCAGAGTAAGAGTATTATTTGTTTCATACTACAAATATACTCAGCATAAGGCAAAAAATACCATTTTGATCAATGATACAGCGAAAGACAGCTTCAATACCGATCATCAAAGGCCTTGTTCATGCTAATTTATCATTTTGATAATATATGGGTAAAAATATATTTTTTACTACATTTGTGGTTCGCAAATGAAGGATTTTGCGGTTTTTTCGGTTCGGAATATGTGCAGAATGGCAAACCTATCATGACTTCAAATTATAACATGTCATCTACTTGGTTCAAAAGAATAAAAAGGGGTATTTTAACCTCCACAAAAGAAAAAAAGAATGTACCGGACGGGCTTTGGTTTAAATGTCCGGGTTGTAAAAAAACGTCTACGATCAACGAAATTAGAAGCAGTTTATGGGTTTGCCCGAATTGCAATTTTCATAACCGCATTGATGCCGCAGAATATTTTGAGATTCTGTTTGATGACAACCAATACGAATTACTTTTCGAAAACATCCTGTCGCGTGATATGCTTGGCTTTGTAGACCTCAAGCCGTATAAGGAACGTCTGGTGGACGCACAAAAACAAACCGGTCTGAAAGATGCGATGACTGTGGGTGCCGGTGAGATTCATGGACGAAAAATGGTGATTGCCTGCATGAACTTCTCCTTTATCGGCGGTAGCATGGGTAGTGTGGTTGGTGAAAAAATTTCACGGGGTATCGATTATGCGATCGAGCACAAAATGCCGTTTATGATCATTTCAAAATCGGGAGGAGCCCGTATGATGGAAAGCGCTTTTTCGCTCATGCAAATGGCCAAAACATCTGCCAAACTTACTTTGCTGGCAAAAGCCAAACTGCCTTATATTTCATTTCTGACCGACCCAACTACCGGCGGTGTCACAGCCTCTTATGCGATGCTGGGTGATTTGAATATTGCCGAGCCCGGTGCATTGATCGGCTTTGCGGGACCTCGGGTGATCAAAGAAACCATCAAAAAAGATCTCCCTGAAGGATTTCAACGTTCAGAGTTTTTGCTGGAACATGGTTTTCTTGACTTTATAGTAGACCGCAAAGAACTCAAACAAAAATTAGCCGATCTGCTCGACTACTTTAAAATGAATTAGATCCAGAAGGCCACTGTTTAGAACACAGTGTTGAATTCAGCAGCGACTTTCTATTTTTTGCCAAAAATTGCATTCAGATTATGGTGAATATTGAGTGCCATTTTTTCAAGTGGCAAGTCGTTGTTGTCCCCACCAAAGGGATCTTCAATTTCCTCCGCAATA
>JADYYU010000194.1 GCA_020853515.1 Chitinophagaceae bacterium
AGACTCAGGTCTTTAAGTATGGCATCTTTAAATTCTTTATCAAATGCTTCTCCTACTGTGGTCGTAATACTATCCTGAACCTTCTTATTCATCAGCATAGTACGTACATCATCAGCAAAGTATTTGAGCAATAATGAATGCTTGGTGTTGATGCCGTCGTCAACGATCTGTCCGTCCTGGTTTTCTTCTTTGATCTCTACATGTACTACATCATTTTCAGATTGCACTTCTTCAGTTTCACTCATGTCACCGGCTTTCAGTTGCAGTTTTTCAATTTCTTCCTGTAGCATGTCACCTGTAATGAATACTTTGTGCAATGGAATTGCTGCTGTGTTAGCAAAAAGAGGGATCTCAAATGCCGGACGTGTACCGATTTCAAATTCGAACGTGTAATCTTCAGGCATATCCGGATTAAAAGTATATTGCACCTGAGATTCAGCGGGTATAGGACGGGCAAAAATTTCGGCCTTTGTTTCGATCAGATACTCTTCAAGCTTTGAACCGGCTGCTTTCAGTACTTCATCTGTAAAGAGAGACTGACCGTATATTTTCTTAATGTGACCGATGGGCACCATTCCTTTTCTGAATCCTGGAATGGCGGCATCCCTGCTTAATTTTTTAAGTGATTTCTGCACTGAGGGCAGATAGTCGTCTTTGGTAAGTTGAATAATAATTTTTTCGTGTTGTAATCCGATGTTTTCCTGTGAGATCGTTGCCATAGAATAAGCATTTAATTTTGTTGTTTATTTTAAAAAAAGCCCGACTGTTAGTGGGCTGATTTTTTGTGCGGGCGGAGGGACTCGAACCCCCATGTCAAAGACACTAGATCCTAAGTCTAGCGCGTCTACCAATTTCGCCACGCCCGCGAAATTTGATTTTTGGGTGTGCAAATGTATTACTTTTATCATGAAATATTCTTAATAAAAGAATAATTACTTATTTTTATTTAAATTTTAAGCGTGGCAAATCTCGTTTCTATTGAGCCTTTAGAAGAAGCAGAGATCATCTTTGTACTCAGGCGCTATCAACGGGCCAGTAAAGATTACATGCGAATTATGAATTTGCTGTTATTATCGTCCGGTGTCATTCCTTGTATAATTGCCTGCATGTTTTGGCTTTTTGAAGGGAGTCCTGAACTGATCTTCCGGATTTTTTTCTTTTTGTTATTTGCGTTATTATTTTTTTTTATCATTATAGCATGCGTATTTTATTTTCTACAGGTGTTTAATAAGTACCGCGATGCTTCAATCAAGACTAAGTTTGTAGAGCGCTGCGCTATCAACGAAAAAAAGTATGTGCAGGTGAATAACACTTTTCATTTTTACTTAGATAGCCAGGTGACCTACAGTATAGAGATAGCCGCTTCTGAATTTAATGATTATGAAGTTGGTGATGAAATTAACATAGAGTATAGCAGATATGACAAAGTATTTCTTGGCTATTTTTAATTTCAGTGAAATGCACTATCAGTAGAATACAGATCCTCTGGTTAAGTTATGTACGAGTAATGGCCGTTGCTTTTTTTACAACAGGAAGCGTGTCTAAATAAGGCTTCGATAAAGTTGTTGTCCGTTTAAATCATATCATATAGTTCCCCAGAGAGCAATACCACATTGTTCAAATACCTATGATCACTATTTTAAGTAACCTGATAATTGTGATGTGATGAATGCTGCCTGTTCAGTTATGCCAGGCCTGCTGTGCAGCACTATGAGGTATCTATTTATTTTGTTTACAATTGTACAGCTTGCCGCGACACAATTATTATGACAGGGGAGGTGTATGATATTGTTAAATTACAGTTGAACGTGTTCGTTATGGCTGTTTTGCCTCTCATGCTGATTGAGTACAGGCAAAAAAAAAGTGGTACTAATTGTACCACTTTTTTATTATTTAAAATTTATTATTTGCCTTTTCTCAGGTTAGGGAATGGAGGAGGCATATTTGAAGGACCTTCTTCTCCGTCACCAGCAGAGCGGTAATCAACTGAATTTGGATTACCATTCTGACCATATTGGAATATAAAGCGGTCTCTGTCAATACCCTGTTTGTCAACCATATAGTTGATGGCTGCATTTACACGATCCCATGAACGTTGCTGATCGATTTTGCTGGCATTGCCATTACCCATCATCACAATTTTACACATTGGTTCGCTTCTCATTGCACTGGCAAGTCTTGATAACTCAGCCATCGCACCTGCGCCCAATACACTTGATCCGCCAGGGAAACCGATGCTACCGCCTGGAATGTTACCGCAACCTACCACAGGTTTTACTTTACTGCAGCATTCAGGATCCGGACATTTACCAATACCATCTGCATCAGAAGGCTGACATTCAGTAGGAGTGATCAGTTGTTTGTCTTTAAAGTCGGCCACACCGTCACCATCAGTATCAATTGGACAACCGTGTGTGTCAACTGCTACGCCGGCAGGAGTATCAGGGCAACGATCGAAGCAATCAGAAACACCATCACCGTCAGAATCAACATCGCAGTTGTTACCGCTGCTAGGTTTTTTCAGTTCTGTATAACCGTAATCCAATGGATTCATCCACCACAATGGTTCTACAGATTTTCCACCTAAATGCAGGTTTAAACCCAGTGCAAGATAGTTATAAGTATCGAAATCTCTTGTCATAGCTGAACCGCCATAGCCTGGTTGAGGCCATTCTTGCCAGCGTTGACCGTCGATTAAGTCATCATTGGTATAGCTCCATTTGTCTTCGATTGATAAAGAGACTCTTCTGCCTAGTTTAAACTGAATACCTAAACCTACGGTCAGAATTGTTCTATAGGTTCGGTCTTTTCCAAACCAAGGTCTGTTATCATGTTTTTCGGCTGGAGACTCATAAGTACCATCAAATAAGGCTTTCAGGTCATCATTCTTTGCTTTTCTTGATCGGTATTCATTTGACCATGAAGATGAAGGTGTATTGTAGCTGTAGTCTTTATTGGCAATTGTGTTAAAGCCTGCGTCGTAGGGTTTAGTTCCTTTCAAGGCATCTACCCAGGTGTCATACAGTGAACCACCAATACCTGCCAATGCATAAAGACTAGCCTTATTTCTGGCTTTGTGGAATTTGATATTATTTAATGCTGCAAGTAATTGAAACGACAATTCGTCCACATTGGTTTTGTAATTGTAGTAAACCAATTTGGCTGCATTTCCGTTGGTATAGTACTTATTCCATGGATTATCGTGAGACCAGTAACCGGTTGCTGCCTGCCAGTTGAAACCGGAAGCTGTACCAGGAAGATATTGTAAACGGGTTGAGATGATATAACCCCATGCTTTACGTAAATGGATGCCAAAACCT